>MNVF01000074.1 GCA_001871535.1 Candidatus Micrarchaeota archaeon CG1_02_49_24 | reverse complement strand
ACCCCGACGCCCAAGCGAGCCAATGTTCGCTATTGGGCTTGGGTCGCTCTAACGTGTCACGGTGCTCCTGTCACTTTTGCAATCTCGGAGCACTCGCTCCGATGACATTTCGAAGCGACCCGAGCCCTGTGTGATTCCATGGGTGCTTGGGCGTCGGGTTTGCCGCTCAGCATTGCCGTATGGCAAACCTCGCTTCAGAATGTCAAGGTCAAGGTTGGCTCTTCGGAAAATCTGATATATCGTTAAACTTTAGACCTTGGACTTTAGACTTTTTGACTGGCGAACAACGACAGGAACTATTATCTATGTCTATTCTGAAATCAGACTAGGGTTGTTAATGCAATATTTCAAAAAATTGAGAGTTTATCAGGAATCATTAGTCCTTGCGCGGGATGTATTCCTGTATTTCCGGGGCAGTCGCTGCCGTCCCAGCCAACTTAAGCGAGATGGCAGCTTTCAACAATAAAAATCAGCAAAGGCAAAAGATTCTAACTTGTATTGCTGAATCCAACGAATCTGAGTTCTGGCTAGATTTTTGCAAAGAAGTCGAATTGATTAATGAACAGGAACATTTAGCATTCATACAACGACTTTTGAGAATAAGATGGATGTTGTGCAGTCTCCTGGCTTTAGTAAATAATGATAATGAACCAAAAGCCGGCGATTAAGGTTGAAGGTTCAAAGTCCAGGGTTGAAAGTTTAAGGTTTAAAGTCCACGTGTGCGGCTAACTTGAGCATTAAACTGTGAACTTTAGACCTTGGACTTTTTACCACTTCTCACTCAGCGCCGCGCCCCTGCCTGCATTTGTAACCAATCTCGCATACCTCGCAAGGTAGCCGGTTTTTATTTTCGGCACGAATGCTTTGTGCTTTCTCTTCCTTTCTGCAAGCATGCTTTCAGGCACATTGAGCGAAATGCACTCGTTCTCAATATCAATCTCAATTTCATCGCCATCCTGAATGAGCGCAATGGGTCCTCCTTCTGCAGCCTCTGGTGAAATGTGCCCAATGGCAATCCCCCGCGTGCCCCCGGAAAACCTTCCGTCCGTAATCAGCGCAACCTTTTTACCAAGCCCCAGCCCGACGATTGCGCTTGTTGGGCTCAGCATCTCAGGCATGCCAGGCCCGCCCTTTGGTCCCTCATACCTAATCACCACCACATCGCCTTCCCTAACCTGTTTCGCAAGTATGGCTTTCATTGCCTCCGGCTCAGAGTCATAGCATTTTGCACTGCCCTTGAAATGCCAGCAGTCCCTGTCAACCCCTGCTGCCTTTATCACAGCGCCCTCTGGCGCAAGGTTGCCGGAAAGTACCCGCAGCCCTCCGATTTTAGAGTGTGCATTTTCAACCGTGCGGATGATTTTCCCATCCAATATCTTTGCATCCTTTATGTTTTCCCCAAGCGTTTTCCCGGTCACTGTTTTCTGCCCAAGCGCCAGCAATCCAGGCACCCTTGAAATTTCCTTCAGTATTGCGCTTACCCCGCCTGCCCTGTCAACATCTTCCATGTGCACGTTGGGGTCGGATGGGCTGACCTTTACAATGTGAGGCACCTTCCAGGCAAGCCGGTTTATATTTTTTAAATCATATCTTATCCCAGCCTCATTGGCAATTGCCAATGTGTGCAGCACCGTGTTTGTGGAGCCGCCGAATGCCATGTCAAGCGCGAATGCGTTGTCAATGCTCTTCTCATTCATGATGTCCCTTGGCTTAAGGTTCTCATTCACGAGCCCCACAATCCTCCTGCCAGCTGCCTTCACCAATTCCTTTCTCTTCGGGTCGGTTGCGAGTATCGTCCCATTGCCCGGCAATGCCAATCCCAATGCCTCTGCCAGGCAGTTCATGGAGTTTGCCGTGAACAATCCTGCGCAGGAGCCGCAGCCAGGGCATGCAAGCTTCTCGATTTTGTAAAGCTGTTCATCTGACAGCTTGCCTGCGCTGTGCTGCCCGACTCCTTCAAACACGCTGATAAGGTCGATTGCTTTTCCGTCAAGCTTTCCAGCTGCCATTGGCCCGCCTGAAACATAGAGCATTGGCACGTTGATGCGCATGGCAGCCATGAGCATGCCGGGCACAATCTTGTCGCAGTTGGCAATGCATAACATTCCGTCAAACCTGTGTGCCTCCATCATGGTTTCAACCGAGTCGGCAATCAGCTCCCTGCTCGGCAATGAATAGCGCATGCCGATATGTCCCATGGCAATGCCGTCGTCAACCCCAATCGTGTTGAACTCAAAGGGCACGCCGCCTGCCTCCCTTATCGCCTGCTTGGCAATCTCCCCGAGCACCTTCAGGTGCACGTGGCCCGGCACAATGTCTGTGTAGGAATTGGCAACCGCGATGAACGGCTTGCTGAAATCATCTTCCTTCACGCCGGTTGCCCTGAGCAGGCTCCGGTGGGGTGCGCGCCCGGCACCAACCCTGACCTCATCTGAACGTAAATGTATTATTGTTTCTTCAGTCCCTGGCATAATGTTCACCTTTTGCATTTTGGATTATTGATGGGTGAAGTTTGGGTTCAAAACTTTAAATAGAGAAAGGGCTTAAGCGATGAATGGGCCGGTGCGCCTAAAGAAAAAGGAGTTTGAAAACGCACGCCCCTGTCCATCCTATGTGTTTACCAAAAGCAAAAAAGGTTTTTTCAGGGTTTAACTTATCTGCGTCTGCGCCCTTTCTTTTTTGCCGGTTTCTTCTTTCTCTTTGCCATTATAAATCACCTGTAAAAAAAGTAAGCCTGCAACATTTATAAGTCTACTCTTTTTTTTGAAAAAATAAGAATGGATTGCAAGCTTCAATATTTTCAGAGGTAAACGGGCGTATTTTATCCTTGCAGTGCATCGCACACCAGTTGCAGGTATATATAAATAAATAGTATATATCCAATATATTATTTATTGCGTGTTATTTTTGCAATTAACTCTAATCTCTGGTGGTGGTCCTAATGGTGGCGGAAGAAAAAAGCGAACTTATCCGGGCATTTCCGGCAGTCCTCTTATTTCTAGCAGGGCTTACGGTGCTTGTCGGGAAAGCAAGTTAAAGTTTGTTTCTTTTTTTATTTCATCTCCAGTTCCCTCCATTTAAATAGTTATAACGGTATTATATTAATGCCTAACTGGGGCATGCTGTGTTTGAAATGGCTACACTTGAGATAAAAAACCTGTATGCTTCTACTGACGGAAAAACGCTCCTCAGGGGGCTAACCCTTACCATAGCCACCGGCGAAATCCATGCGCTCATGGGCCACAATGGCGCAGGCAAAAGCACTCTTGTCCAGGTGCTCATGGGCAACCCCAAATACCAGGTGACAAAGGGCGACATCCTGTTTGATAAAAAAAGCATCCTCAAGCTATCGCCGGATGAAAGGGCGAAGCTGGGCATTTTCCTCGGATTCCAGTATCCTGTGGAAGTGCCAGGGGTCAGCATCTCAAATTTTCTGAGGGCTGCCTATTCTCGGCTGAAGTTAGGTGAAAAAAGCACCCTCGGCGTGCTTGAATTCAAGCAAAAACTTGCACCCCTGCTCGCCTCGTTTGGAGTAAGCGATGATTATGCCGTGCGCTACCTGAACTCGGGCTTTTCAGGGGGCGAGAAAAAGCTGGGCGAAATTCTCCAGCTTGCCGTGCTCAGGCCGAAAATCGCGCTCCTTGACGAGCCGGATTCAGGGCTGGATGTGGACGCGCTCAGGAAAATCTCAAGGCAGCTCAGCCGGCTTGCGCCAGAGTTGGGCATCCTGCTCATCACACATTATGCGCGCATCCTCAGCTATGTCAAGCCTACCCACGTGCACGTGATGGCAGGTGGCAGGATTGTTAAAAGCGGCGGGCATGAGCTTGCTGAAAAAATAGAAAAAGATGGCTATTCAGGTTTCAACAGTGCAAATGCCAAGGGAGGCATAACACTCAACCAGGAATAATAAGCCTTGAACATTTTTGGGTAATCCTGATGAAAAATGAAAATGCTTTTTACCATGCCAAGCCAGGCATTGATGAAAATATCATCCGGGAAATTTCAAAGCTCAAGGGTGAGCCAAAATGGATGCTGGATTACCGTCTGAAAGGCCTGGAAATTTTCCAGAAGAAAAAAATGCCTTCCTGGGGCCCTGACCTGGGCGCTATTGATTTCTCCGGCCTTACCTACTACATAAAGCCCAGCGAGCGCAGTACCGATAGCTGGAGCCAGGTGCCTGCTGGAATCAAGCGGACATTTGACAAGCTCGGCATCCCGGAGGCGGAAAAAAAATTCCTCGGAGGCGTTGGTGCGCAATATGATTCCGAAATGGTCTACCACCACCTGAAGGGCGCGCTCGCGAAAAAGGGCGTTATATTCTGCGACATGGATACCGCAGTCAAAAAATATCCCGAATCTGTGAAAAAATATTTTGCCACCGTGGTGCCTACTTCCGGCAATAAATTCGCAGCGCTCAATACGGCCGCATGGAGCGGCGGTTCGTTCATACATGTGCCAGAAGGCGTGTCCGTGGGCATGCCTCTCCAGGCCTATTTCAGGATAAACGCCGAGAAAGCCGGCCAGTTTGAGCGCACGCTCATCCTCGCAGAGCCTGGCAGCTTCGTGCATTACGTGGAAGGTTGCTCGGCGCCAATCTACAGCGCCAGCTCGCTCCATGCCGCGGTTGTCGAGCTTGTGGCCCAGCCTGGTTCCACTATCCGCTACACAACCATACAAAACTGGTCGAAAAATGTCTACAACCTTGTGACAAAAAGGGCATTTGCCTATGAGGGCGCCACTGTGCAATGGCTCGATGGCAATATCGGTTCTGCGGTCAGCATGAAATATCCTGCGGTCTACCTGCTTGGGAAAGGTGCACACGCCGAGGTGCTGAGCATAGCATTTGCCGGCAAAGGGCAGGCTATCGACGCAGGCGCCAAGGCAATCCACCTCGCCCCAGGCACCTCCTCAAAAATAACATCAAAATCCCTGAGCAAGGATGGCGGCAGGACCACCTACCGGGGATTGGTGCACATCGCAAAGGGCGCAGTTGGCGCAAACTCCAGCGTGAGGTGCGAGGCATTAATCCTGGATGACAAGTCCGCGTCAGATACTATTCCAACCATGGATATCCATGAAAGCCGGGCAAGCATCGGCCACGAAGCGTTTACCGGCAGAGTGAGCAGGGAGCAGTTATTCTATCTCATGAGCCGCGGCATCGGCGAGGATGAAGCGCTTGGCATGATTGTGCAGGGCTTTGTCGAGCCGTTTGTGAAAGAGCTGCCTCTTGAATATGCAGTTGAGCTGAACCGGCTGATTGAATTGGATATAAACGGGTCGGTAGGGTAAGTGCATGAAAATTACCTGTGATCCAGGAAAAAACCAGGAAAAAATCCTTGAAACGCGTGGAGGCAAAAACATTGTCGAGGTCAGCCTTGGCGAGGGCGCAAAGCTTTTCCTGCTGAATCTTGATAGGGGGCGGTTGATTACCAAATTAAATATCCATTTCGCAAAGGACAGCCAGGCAAAAATATTTTTCGTCCAAACCGGGCTGGCTTCGGACTATGCCATCAATGCCCTGCTTGATGCAGAAGGCGCTTCTGCCGAAGTCAATGGCGTGTTTGTAGGGGGGGGCAATGGAACGGCAAACACTGCAATTGCTGTCACCCATGCGGTTTCCCACACCAGTAGCTCGGTCTCAATGCACCGGCTGCTCAAGGGCAGTTCGTCAAGCAATTTCCACGGCACCATCAAAATAACTAAGGCTGCGCAGAGCTCAGATTCCTTCCTCGAGGATAGGGCGCTCATGGTTGGCAAGCAGGCAAAGGCTTTTTCGGTTCCCTCCCTTGTGATTGATGCGAATGATGTAAAGGCAGGCCATTCGGCATCCATTGGCTCAATAGACCCGGCGCAGCTGTTCTACCTGCAGACACGGGGCATGGATGCAGCAGGCGCGGCCCGGCTGATAGCAGAAGGATTTTTCCAGCCGCTATTCGCTAAGATTGAAAAAGAAGAGCATCGCAATCAGCTTAGGCGCGTGATTGAAAGAATGTGGTAATCATGGATTCCAAAGAAATTGAAAAACTGAGAAAGGATTTCCCAATCCTGAAGCGCCTGGTCAACGGCAAGCCGCTTGTTTACCTGGACAACGCAGCCACCACCCAGAAGCCAAGGCAGGTAATCGATGCGGTTTCAGCCTATTACGCTTCCAGCAATTCCAATGTCCACCGCGGTGTGCATGCCCTCAGCGAGGAAGCCACTGAAGCTTACGAATCTGCAAGGAAGGCAGTTGCGGATTTCATAGGCGCTGAAAGCGCTGAGGAGATAATCTTCGTGCGCAATGCCACCGAAGCAATCAACCTGTTCTACTATGCATATGCGCTGCACAAATTCGGCAGGGGCGACCGCCTGGTAAAGACGATTCTCGAGCACCATTCCAACTTTGTGCCCTGGCAGCAGCTTGCCTGGAGCCGCGGAGTTGAGGAAAAAATTGTCAATGTCAAACAAGATTTCACGCTCGATTATGATGAGTTTGAAAAATATGCGGCTGGCGGCAGAACGAAATTAATCACGGTTTCCCACATCTCAAATTCCCTTGGCACGGTCAACGATGTCAGGCGCATAAGGGAAATTGCAGAGAAAAACGATTCTCTTTTCCTGCTAGATGCCTGCCAGTCAGTCCCACACCTGCCGGTTGACGTTGGCAGGATAGGGTGCGATTTCATGGCATTTTCCGGCCACAAGATGCTTGCACCCATGGGAATAGGGGTTGCATGGTGCAGGGGGGAGCTCCTCGAGCGGTTCGAGCCGTTCATGTTCGGCGGCGACATGATTCTCAAGGTCGGGCTGAAGGAGAGCGAATGGAACACCCTGCCCTATAAATTTGAGGCAGGCACCCCGAATGTTGAAGGAGCAGTCGGCCTCCACGCTGCAATCAATTACCTGAAAAAAATCGGCCTGGAAAAAATTCACCCTCACGGGCTCCAGCTTGCCAACCAGTGCGTTTCAGAGCTTGAATCGCCCGGCATCAAAACCTATTCTCCGCCAAATGGCTTGCGCAGCGGCATTGTCTCATTCACCGTGCCGGGCGTGCATCCCCATGACATAGCAACCCTGCTTGACAGGGAAGGCATAGCCGTGCGCTCAGGCCACCTCTGCACCCAGCCCCTCATGAAAGCTTTGGGCGTGCCAGCAGTCACACGTGCGAGCTTTTACATTTACAATACAAAAGAGGAAGTTGGCAAGCTTGCAGATGCCCTTAAATCTGCCAAAAAGGTATTTGTATGACTGAAAAATCAGGTCAATCAGACCCACTCTACCGTGAACTCATCTTAGACCATTATAAAAACCCAAGGAATTTCGGCACCCTGAAGGATGCCGCCAGCGAGGCAGAGGATTCCAACCCGCTCTGCGGCGATGAGATAAAGATTGGGATAAAAGTTAAAGACTCGAAGATTGCGGATGTTAAATATGTTTGCAGCGGCTGCGCCATAAGCACTGCCGGCGCATCCCTGCTCAGCGAATACGCAAAAGGCAAAAGGCTTGATGATGTGCGCAGGCTCGACAGGAAATTTATTCTCAAGATGCTCGGCATTAATCCGGGCCCTGCAAGGATAAAGTGCGCGCTCCTGCCCCTCAAGGCATTGAAGCTGGCTATTTATTCCTATCTTGGATTAAAGTTTAAGGGAACACTGGGCAATCCGTGATGAACACTTCGAGGGTGCGTGCAAACCTACAGCTTTAGAACCATCACAGGACGCTAACCCCTACCCGATTTATCGGGTGGAACGCACCTGCTACAGCGTCCAAATAATAGAAGAGTTGACTGGCAATAACCGAGGGTAACGAATAAAAACACCGGATAAAAAACAATGTCATGCGGTCGTATAAATTCCGGTTATATCCTGGCAAAGCGCAGGAGAAGGAAATGATAAGCCATTTATGGGTCTCAAAGGAATTATGGAACGAGATGCTGGCGTTCACAAAAGAGATTTATAGGCATCATGGCAAATTCCCTACGACGGTATCCTTAAGGGAATTTGTCAGGAATAG
>MNVF01000116.1 GCA_001871535.1 Candidatus Micrarchaeota archaeon CG1_02_49_24 | reverse complement strand
TTCACATACACATTGAATGTGAAGCTCTGTCCGTCTGGAAGATTAGGATGTATACTACCAGTCCTGAGCAGACGGAACAACGTATCGTTGCCTATATTAGAACGATTACGCACATCCGGAGGAAAAAGGACAGACAGGATAGCTTGCAAATTAGCTATCCTGTCTCCATTAGGGCCCCTGGGATCAAGAAGCCGTTCCTGGATTAAACCTCTCATTAATTGGTCAGTTGTGTAATTGGTTGCCAACGGTATCTCCTTAGGCGGTGGTATCAAACCCCGTATAAATTTAGGTTTCAGCTCTGGAGGGATTGCAGCTAATTTATCCTTACTCAGTTTCTTGCCAAAAGAATACAACTGAGATGAGGATAGTTTATTTACCAACTTAGGCAACGCTGCTTTGAATTGCTCAACGTTTGAATTATTAGCTAATTGTATCAATTCGTTAGTATTGAGTTGTAGAACTATTTTCGAAAGCGGTTGTCTTCCACCCTTCCAATGCCAAAAACTGCTTGGCATCAATTTTGTTAACCGTGCATCTGTTAGGGAAGGGATTAATTCCCTCAGTTCTTTGCGCGAGACATTTTGATAGTATACTTCAGCCTGCCGCTCTGCTTTTTTTTCAGATATTCCAGTTTTTTGGGTTTGCGGGGTCATCATAATCACCTATTTAGATTCAAACGTGTTTCCCGTAACATCTGGTGATCGTCCCTCTTTCGGTTGCTCAGGTTGCGGCTGCCCCTTCTGCGACTCTGTCTGTCCATGCCCAACTGGATGAGACTGTTCTTCTTTCGGCACATCTCCACGATGTCGAGCTCTACTGTCAAGCATTGTGGTTGTAATTGCCGTAATTGTCCCAGCAACCAGCAGCACGCCAATTGCGATTTTTGTTTTTGTAGATACCTTTTTAGATGCAAACAATGCCTCGGTCCCATATCCAGCCGCAACAACTGCAAACACATCAACAACAACCCTACCCCAACCAGAGCCAATATGCTGCCCTAAAGCCCTGTCAACGATACATGCAACTGCAAGACCCATCCCGGGGCCTCGGACAAGTTTACTTGTTTTAACACCCTTAATTGAACCGTGAACAAGTCTATGTATAACTCCAATAGACTCCGCAGAAGTTTCTTCAGCCAATTGAGCAACTGCAACTGAAACCCTGTTAAATGCCGAAGTTCCAGCCCAATAAAGAACTTCATATGCAGCATCGATTTTAACAGCATCTAACGTTTTGGGGATATCAACTCCAGTTCTTAAAAGCCCGGGGTCCGTGGGAAATAGCAATTTCTTTATAACTCTTGGAGTTACCCCATCCAAGTTTAACACACCTGAAAGTGCCGTTGCAAATGCCTTGCCATCCATCTCACCAGATACATGCCGTAGCACTAATTCTTCCACATCTGTCTTTACTTTAGGGGCAGTAACCCCAAATGCTAGATAAAACTTATTTAAATAGCCGGCAAATTTTTCTTTTTTAAGCGCAGCCGCCAACATGGGTGCAGTCTTCTCAGTCAATTTAACCGCAACAAGAAGCTCTTTCAACTTAGCTGGATTCGCAGCTATACTCATAATCAAAAGACGCGTTCCAGGTGGAAGATCCTGCAGCCACTTAAGCTGCTTTCCAGGGATTGAACGCCTGAAGCCTCCGTCAACAATGTATTTCAATCTGGCTTTTAATCCATCCATAAAAGAATCATGTTTCTGCTCTGCCTGTTGTGCCTTGCGAGCCGATTGTGCCTGTGCCATTACCATACACCTCATCTATAAATTCTCATCAATTATACGCTTTTTAGGATATATATATATACCCCAGTTCATTGAACATAAGCCTTTTTGCCGAATGGATATCCCGGAGCGGGATAGCTGGTTGTGTTTGGAGTTCCTGTCGGGCGGCTTGACGCTTCGGAAACACGCGCTGCTTCAGCGCGCTCTGACATGTTTCCTGCTTCGCGTCGGGCGGCTTGACGCTTCGGAAACACGCTGGCTTCGTGCTGCCTGCTCTGAAACAACCGCCATTGATGCCTCAATTGCGCCAAAAGCAGTTACAATGCGCTCCAGAACTGCACCTTTTATGCCCCAACGCTGTGCTTCATGCCTGATATTTACGGAAGTCGCAGAGGATAACTTTTCCGCAACCTCCGAGCCGCCAGCCGGTGTCGTGGAACTCCGCAGAAGCTCCTCTATTGCAAAATATTTCGCAAGCTTCATGAAATTGTTTTTAATCGGACTGGAAATCAGGTTCAATGCACCTAATGCGACCTTGCCACCGCCACTGAATACTTTGGCAACGCCATAGGATAATGCCAGCCAGTAACCCTGGTCCATAAGCCAAGTGGCACCTCTGGACATACCTTCGACCATGCCTTCACCGTATTGTTTATCTTTGGCTGCAACATTCGGATTTGGCGTGCATACGGCTTTGGCGAATTCCCTTGTCCAATAAACATTTAATCTACAGAGCATTTCCTTTGAGACAAACCTCCTTGTTTTGACAATAGCGCTGTATTCCGATTGGTTGATTATATTTAGGTTACGCAGATGTGTCAGGTCATTTTGAACAAGGCGGAGTCGTCTAGGGATAGATAAGAAAGTTTCTTTCCCTATCTTTTTGAGCGAAAGACTACGGACCGACTTTATCAACTCGGCACTATCTTCTACAGCCCTCATTGAAACGCGTACGATTTTGGACTTGGATGCTGGCAGACGCCCAGTCTGTGCCCTGGCAGTATCCTTAACTTTATTAAAAACGCTTTCAGAAAGCTCTTCCGTACGTTTAGCAAGTGCTTTCCGTCCCTCGTTCGTAGTTGCACCTCTGGCCAGCTCCATCAGCTTTGTCCTAATGGATGGCTTCTTTATTATTTCCTTAAGTGCCCTGAACATCTCAATAGCGCTTCTTTTGGTAGTGGCTTTTTCAAGAATTTTAATGCCAACTTTCTTGAATAGGCCTATTGCGACATCCTCTGCTGCCGCCGGAACTGCCAATACACCTGTGCAGAATGTGACTGCCATTTGTGCAAAAAGGACGGAATCCAGAACAAACATCCCTGTGGCAACTGCCTTTCTCCAGGCAGGATCGCCATGATTGTAGGTGCTAACCATGAATTTGCCTGAGCCTGTTGGGGTTAAAAAATCAAGTGCGGCAATCCCGCCACGCTTGGCTAATTCCACTGATTTGGGAGATTGCACCGGTTTCCTTAATTCCTCTGGGACTTGCATAGGCGTATGGCAGCTTACCAACAAACCAGAAGGACCGGACATAGCTATCACTATAAATTAGGGATATTGATATATAAACCCTGATAGAGAACGAAAAAAGAAAATTGACTGAATTTATTTAACTTTTTTCCGCTAACAACTGAGTTGGTGGAAATTAATGCCAATAACTACTGTTTTGTGCAAATATCTAGTTCAAACGCTGCATAACACGGTCTTCCGTCTGCGCCCTTGGTTATATATACCGTCAAATGACCATAATTGCCACCTGTACTGCCCAATAATAGACTAGCTGACCTATTTATCGGTACAGGTTTTCCACTAGTTGGATCAAAGCCATTGGCAACCTGCAAAAGACTGGTTGCAAAGGATTGGTCCATTCCCCCTACTGCCCTAATATGCATGTATATTGCGTCTAAGATAACTTTAGGTATATTGGGATTGCCCTGAAGCTTACCGTTCACATACACATTGAATGTGAAGCTCTGTCCGTCTGGAAGATTAGAATGTATACTACCAGTCCTGAGCAGACGGAACAACGTATCGTTGCCTATATTAGAACGATTACGCGCACCCGGAGGAAAAAGGGCAGACAGGATAGCTTGCAAATTAGCTATCCTGTCTCCATTAGGGCCCCTGAAATCAAGAAGCCGTTCCTGGATTAAACCGCTCATTAATTGGTCAGTTGTGTAATTGGTTGCCAACGGTATCTCCTTAAGTTGCGGCTCAGTCAGCCCTTCACTCGAGGGCGCTCTCTCAACTTGCCGGGTTTTCGCGACGGGTGGTTCTGAAACAAGTTTGACACTCTTATTTGGATTGCGATACGTAAAGAAACATAAAACTGCAAACCCGATACTAAGAGCACCAAGGACAGCTAGTCTCTTTAAGTCAGTATTCCGCCTTATTCGTTCCGCCGTTGCCAGATCACTGCCACGCCCCTCTTTTGGATGCCTGTCTACCTCTTCTTCATACCCAGCTGGGGCAGAACCCCATCTGTCATCGGCAGGGCGTTCAGCTTCTTCAGGGGAAGCTGCAGCATCTGCTTTGTCTCCATCACTCAATGTAGTCCAAGAAAGCAGCCCTGGCTTGAGGGCGGCAGGAGATTCATCTTCTTGTGATTGGGCGGTATCTCTTTGCCTCCCTCTAAGAAAAGAGGGCAGCCCCTCATCAAAATCATCATCGTCAGTTGGTGACTGCGACATAGAAATATATGGCTTACGGCCTGTGTCTGGTCTCCTTTCCTTCTTAGCGCGAACCTGCGAACTGTCAGTCAAGGCAGGCACGCCTGCGAATGCAAAGGCTGGCTGCATGCCGCCATAGGGATTAGTTACGTTGCGGAGTGCGCTTTGTGCCCTTTGCAGGTTTGCCGAAACTTTTTGCCTGAAAGTTTGTGTAGTCGTCATAATCACCTATTTAGATTTAAACGTGTTTCCCGTAACGTCCGGTGGTCGTTCCTCTTTCGGTTGCTCAGGTTGCTGCATGCCATGCCCTTCCTAGCCTGGCTGCGTGGCTCCCTGTTCTTTGCCAGGTTGCTGCGTACCCTGCCCTGGTGTCTGTGGGCCTGTGATAACATCTTTGTATCCAGTGATAACTTTAGCTGCCTGCTCTTTTCTGGCCTGGACACATCCCCTGATCGCCAAAGCTCCTGCCAAGAAAGGAGCTGCCAACGCCAGGATAACAACTGCTTTTATGAAGAAACTCCCGCCACCCTTAACCGCCCTTATTACGAAAGCTGTTAGCCCTGCAGCATCTTTTGCTGCTTGCTCGCGATTTATTTCCTGGCCTAAGTGCTCCCTGAACACATCAACAACACCGCCGCTTGCCTGCCGTGGAACATTGTTCACAAGATAGGAAGCATCCACTTGCATTGCGGTGACTTGTGATTCAAGATCGTTCAAAATGGTCACCCGGTCGTTGCCGCTTCCTAAGATGGTCTCGAGCGCGGTAGTCCGCAGTATGGAATTTAGAGCGATAATCGAATTGTCCGCGGCTGCTGCAACTTGCTGGTAAGGATTAAGGCGGGTTGCAACTGCACTTCTCTGGCCGACTGCAGCGCGGATAAGCTGGCCGACTGCCCTGACATTAGCTTCAACTTCGCCATATTTGGCATTTGCATTGGAAATTGCATTATCTGCCCTGTCATGGATTCTAGAAACTATCTCTGCGGATGTACCTGCAGGGATAGTCAGAGTGGCACTCTCAGCCCGCTGACTTGCTGTTTCCGCTCCATTCGCCATGCGGATAGATGACAAAAGCCCTCCCAACGCAGCATCTAGCAAATCAAACGGCTGTGTTACCGGGTCGGCTCTCTGCGCACCGCCTGCGCCCGTCGGGGCTGACAGCATGGAAATGGATGGTCTATTGGAAACTGAATCAGCTTTTCTTTGTTCAATTCTTCCTATTTGTGAACCAGAAACAGTCTCATAAGCAGGCACCAGCGCCCTGAAAGGGGAGAATGGATGGAATCCTTCCACTTGTTCTTTCAGATTATAAGCAGTAACCCTGGCAGCCCTTGCCAACTTCGTTCGTGCGCTTCCACTCGGAGATAATTTTTGTGCGTGCATAGAAACCCCTCCTCAAATGCAAATGCTATTGTGTTACTATGAATAGAATTATAGGTAAACGCATTTAAAATACTTACTATGGCAGATTATGGGTGAATAGGTTAGCTACTGAGAGCTGGCATATCAGATTTTACGAAGAACCCATCGAGCAGAAGGCGATCGGCGACAACAGTCGACGAGAATTTCTCCAACAGGAGAAATGCCAGCAGGCGATCGCTGGCAACAGCCGGCGAGCTATGCTTCATCGAGCCGAAGGCGAGAGCTATGCACCAGCAGGTGCATTCAATCAGAAGCATTCAATCGACCAGCAGGTCGATTCAATCGGTGACAACAGTCGCCGAGAATTTCTCCAACAGGAGATCGATGCCAGCAGGCGTCGAGATATGCTCCAACAGGAGCATCTGAAATGCCAGCAGGCGAGAGCTATTGACCAAGTGGTCAATTCAATCGTGAGCAATGCTCACGATAGCTCGACAGCAATGCTGTCGATTGAGTAGCCGTCGGTCAAATTGATTGACATTGCCTGACTAATACCCCCTCTTAGTTGCTAATACCCCCTCTTAGTGCACGTCTGAGCAACGGATCTGGCATCTCGTAAATATTGCCGACAACCGCCACAAATCCATATGCAACAAGTGATTTAAGATAATTGCTGAACTGGGAGTCGGCTATGCGCTCGTTTAGCACGGCCTGCATTTCACGCTTGAGGACGCTCCATCTCATGGGACCGCCTGCAAGAAGGCGTAGCAGGGTAAGATAGCGCTTTTCAGCCGACCTCCTCGCACCAAGAAATGATTGCAACTCTGAATGAGCCAGCAATGTGCCTTTTGTTACCGAATCCGCAAGGGCATTTGCTGGTTCAGAGCCCAAGGCGCTGTTGCCAAATATCGCAAGCCACCCGACTATGCCATCCAATTCCGCCACTGCCTTCCGGATGGCATCTTCCGGCAGGCTCTTTCCCGCCTCCTTAAAGCCGGCCATCAGGAATTCCCTTGACCTTTCTGCCTCCAGCGGATGCATCTTTATCTCGACGAATCCCCTGCCGAACAGCGCTGCTTTCGGGTTGTCCTTTCCAACGAATGCATCGAGAACGCCAACTTCCGAACCGGTTAAAACAATCTTGCAATCAGTATTGTCATAAACGGCGGCGAAAAATGCCTCAACGCCGGTACCCTTCAGCATCTGGACCTCGTCAACGGCAATTACCGGATTCAATGCCTTGAGAAGCTCCCATATGCCTTCATCTGTCCTAAGGGACACCCTGACTCCGACATCCACGCTTTCTATCTTCTCCAGCAGGGCTGCCGGAAGCCATTTGACGGCTTTGAGCTTTGCCAACAGTTTGGACTCAAATGAGCGCCTGCTTGGCGAGGACAATTCGCGTGCGTCAACCATTACGAATTTGACGCCGCACTTGTTGAGGCCCACTTTCAACAAACTGCTCTTGCCAGTCCTCCGCAACCCCCTGATAACAACCATTCGCGTAGATTTGTTCGTAAGGCAACCAACGAACGCTCCGAGTTCTTCCTTGTAATTGAAGAAATCCTTTATTTTTTCCTTTGGTTTCAAATCAAACAACATGGAAACTGTTATGGCGTATCTGTTTAAATTACTAATACCCCCCCTTAGTTGCCAATACCCTCTCTTAGTGCCTGAAAAGATATCCTGGAAGCCGGCCATTCTGTGGAACAGTATGACGGTGGGATAGCACCGCATGATTTTCCGTATTGTGCTGGTCAGCCAGTATTTTCCTGCCGAAAGCCTGATTGCCACCGATAGTCAGCACGATTCAATCGGTGACAACAGCCGCCGAGCTATGCTGCAACAGCAGCATTCAATCGGTGACAACAGCCGCCGAGCTATGCTGCAACAGCAGCATTCAATCGGTGACAACAGCCGCCGAGATTTTCGCCAGTTGGCGAAAAGCCAGCAGGCGATCGCTGGCAACAGGCGTCGAGCTATGCTTCATCGAGCCGAAGGCGAGAGCTATGCACCAGCAGGTGCATTCAATCAGAAGCATTCAATCGACCATCAAGGTCGATTCAACTCTGCCACTCCGCGATAGAGTATACGGCATGGCGTAAGCCCTGAAACGAGCTTCCTGTGCGTGATTTTTTTAAAAAACAATTGGTGGCAAATTGGATTTCACGATGAAGGCAGCTCATCAGATATAAGCGCATCAAAATCTGAGAGTTCCAAGGCGATTATGCCCTCTTTGCGCAATTTTTCTTTGCCCGCCAGCTTCCTCGCGATAATGCAGTAGCTCTCCTTGCGCTTTCCTAGATGCCAATCTACCTGTTTTGCCTTTTCCTTAAGCTGAGATATGAGCGCCATGCATTCACCAAGTGAAAGCTCGCTCCATTTGCACTCGGTGAAAATAATATGCCCATTGGATTTGTCCAGCCCAACAAGGTCAATCTCATTATGCCTGTCCCACCATCTGCCGAGCTTTTCGCAGCATATTCCCTTTTTGGACAGGTACCGCAGCAACACCTGGCGGCAGATGCCCTCAAATGCCCTGCCGACAAAAGTATCTATCTCATTCCGCATGACTCTCTCTGTAAATGCGTTGCTGTCAAACTCCAATTCGCTTGCGTTGGGATGGATGAACTTAAACCAGAATTTCAGGTAATTGCCGGAAATGAAATACAACCCAAGCTTGCTTTTTGAGGGATTTTTTTCAGTAACCGGCACCTCGCGCGCAACCAAGCCAAGGTACTGCAGCACAACCAGATATTTTGAAACGTGCGTCTTCGGATGCCCGGTTTCATTTACGATGTCGGAAAGCCGTGTTCTGCCGTTGCTTAGCGCGGCTAAAATTGAGTTGTATATCGCTGGCTCCCTCAGCTCTTCCTTGAGCAGGAGCTCTCCCTCAGCATACAGAAGCTCGCCTTTGGCGAACATTTTTTCAACAAGGACATCCTGAAAACTTTTTTGGGAAAAGTACTTCAGATAGAACGGGATGCCGCCGACCACGGAATAAATGTAGACGCGCTCAAGCCAGCTTTTGTCAGGAAAAAACTTATCTAAATGCAAAAACTGGAATGGCTCAAGCTTCCACTGCCCTGTTCGCCGACCATAGAGCGGGCTTTTATAGGCAAGCACTTCGCGCAGCATCATGTTCACAGATGAACCGCAGAGCACAAGGTATATTTTTGAATTCATTAGGATGGTTTCCCAAATCCTGAGCATGCGGCTAGAGAACGTTTTGTCCGAAAGCGCAAGGAACGGATATTCGTCAAAAACAACGATGAGCCGCTCGCCCAATTTTGAAAGCCGGTCAAAAATCACCTCCCAGTCGGGTTTGAGTTGCTTGAAAACAGGGTCGCCGGTTGCTTCGGCTGTTACTTCTTGAAATTTGGATATTTGCTCCCCCATGCTTCCGCTGAAGCCGATGAAAAATATGGCCTTTTTCCCGGCACAGAAACGCTTCAAAAGCTCGGTTTTGCCGACGCGCCTGCGGCCGAAGAGCACAATAAATTCGGGTTGACCTCCGGCATAGTGTTTCTCAAGAAAGGCAAGCTCCGCATCTCTATTTACAAACATAATACTCACCAGTAGTATACTACAAAGTATTATTAATGAACAAAAGAAGTTTATAACGGTATCTGTTGCTGTTGACCTGAGCTTGGAGATTTGGGCATGTGAAGGTATACGGCATGGCGTAAGCCATTACCGAAACACGCTTACCTTGCTGTTTTTCCGTATAGTGAGCGCCAATTCGCCGTTGATGCGCTTCAGCTCAGCCCGCGCCAGCTGGATGATATCGCCCTGGCGGATGCCCTCGCCTTTCTCAACAGGCAGGGCAATCGCAACCTGCGCCCGCCCATCCCCAGCCACTATTTTCACGTATTGGACCTTCTTGCCTGACTTGCCCATTACATTGCCGACAGAGAGCACCATCAACTCCTCGGTATCAATGCGCTTCATGCCTTCCGTCATGTCAGAGATTGAGACATAGCGGCTGTGCTCGAACCTGGCAATGGCCACCTGAAAAGCCAAATCAACCTCTTTTTTGAAATTGACAACTATCCTTTTTCTCTCCAGGGCAAGCTCCTTCCTGCCAAGCCCTGAGGAAACAAGTTCATAGGCGAACTTGAACATGGGCAGCTTTTCCACCTTGTCAGGCAGAGCAAATGAGCCAATTGAGTCTATGTTTTCAAGGATTTCAGCATGCTTATGCGGTGAGTCAATTGAATCGACCTGCTGGCGCATGCTGATTGAATCCCGCGGACTCAATTGCACACCATCGAGCTCCGCCTCGATGCGTGTATCCTTCCCCTGCTGGACTATAGCTCTCGCATGCGGCTCTATTTGCTCAATTGGCAAATCCACCTTTGGGGGTGGCAGCTCTGCTGCAATATCTGGTTCGCCTATGCTTTTGAGGGGAGTGGCTGCCTCTGCTGCGCGCCTGGCTCCGGCCCCAACCCTGCTAACCATCTCCCTGGAGATGAAGAAATCCAATGTGGGGATGATGCTCTCCTTGAACTTCTGCTTCCTGCCGGTATCGGAATCTGCGAACAGCTCGTCTATCTTGGGCAGGATGCGCTCCCTCATTGACTGGGTTGCCGAGGCGCTCTTCTTTTCCTTTGTCGTCTCTGCGAAGATTACCTGAAGGTCGTTGACCGCCTTGCTGTTGAGCCCGCCTACCCGCTCAAGCACGCTCTTGGCGTAATCGCCCACCAGGATGTTCTTGTCAGAAGTGAGCTCAATCATGGCAAAGAGGCAGCGCGGGTCGTCTATGAATCGCTCCAGCCGCTTGGCAGCTGCCAGCCTGATGTCCGCACGCTCGTCAAAGGTTAAGGAGATGAGCTGATTGATGTCGTTGCCTGAGAGCACTGACTGCTTTGATTTTTGGTCCATTGTTACCCCCTGGATAGTTTGAAAGATATACAACTCATGGAAAATTAATAAAATGAATTGGTGATAGGGGAAAACTCAGAGAATTGTTGGCAGATACTGCCAACGTTTAAATAAAAAGGCAGGGAAAGACCTCTAGTTGGATGGGTGGTGGATAGATGCTAATTCCAAGGCAGTCAACAGTTCAACATGGGCAGTTTGCAGGTAGTAGATTAGCCAGCGAGTTCAGCAGAATGCCAGTATATGTGGAAGGCCCGTTTATAAGGGCAATGACTGACGGAAAGTTGGAGATTATTGCCAGGGACGTGGCAGTCATCAAAGATATGCTCAGTGACCTTCCGCCCCACGTAGCGGAAAGCATAATGAGCCAGCTTGGGAACGTTGAAAGCAATGCATACATCTGCATCACAATCGACCAGGGCGATGGCGCAACGGCGTTGGCAGGAGGAGAGCACACATTCCGCATGAAAATCGAAGTTGGCGGAAGGAGCATATGCGCCTTTTTTGACGCAACCGAGATTGCCAGCAGGCTTGGTTTGAACAGCGGGGACATTGCAGCTGGATATATGGTTACCAGAATATCTGACGGCGTGCTCGTCGGCGCCTCTGCAAACCTCTCTGAATATGTTGGCACGAATTATTTCCTTGGAGACAAGCCAACCATGGAAAATTACAAGGCATGGGGAAAATGGAAATGGATATTCGACAACATGCCGGAGGGTGGGGTATTTTTCGGAAAAGGCATTCGGGCATTTGAAGAGGCAATGCTGAATCGCGGCAAGCGGTGCAGAGGGATGACCGCAGGAGACACGATGCAGGTGTATATGAGGGTTGGCGACTACCTGGTAGGGATCTACCTAGATATGAACAACGGCAAAAACGCCCTGATAAACAGGATTGCCGGCGCATTGATGCTGCAGCCAGCCACTCAAACTGAATCATTTCGGCATAATGCGCTTGATATGCTATTCCCCCTGAATGGCAGGGCCATCGGGTATATGTCGGCATTCAATAATTCCATCATTGGAAACAACCCCTTCGCGCCGAGCGCGTGGCTGGCTGGCTGGCTGATTGCGATGATAATCACGCCAACGGCACCAGTGCATGCAGGTGGGGTGCCAGAATTCAGCACAACTTGGACGCGCGAGAACAGCACAAGTTGCGTGGAAAATGCCGGCAACATCTGGTTTTTAGAGCATTGGCCACATATGCTCCACTGGAACTCCAAATACAAGGTTTCCTGCCCGATAGATGGGCAGTGTATGCTTAGGGCTGACGGAGTCTGGAACACGGCTATAGCAGGCGCCATGCCATCAACATTCAACCATGCTGGCCGTCTGGCTCTGGCTTCTGTGTCAATAAGCCTGCACCCACCGGCCTTGCAAGCATGGGTGGCCGGCAGGAACGCAATCGCTAATATGGAGTGCGCATCTTGCAGAAACACCGTGCAGAACAGTGCCAAGCAGCGCGCTTCGGCAAAAACAAACATTAGCACCGAAACCAAAAAAAGGCAGCGCAATATTACCAGCGGCGTTACCCGAATTCCTGTGGCTGACAATGCCAGAACACGGAGCGCTGTTTCCAATGCCTGCACTGGAAAAAACAAAATCAAACCGGCATTAACTGCAACCACCGACAAAAACAATCTCCATAATACTGCCCCTGAAGTTGTTCGCATTCCTGTGGCTGACAATGCCAGAACACGGAGCGCTGTTTCCAATACCTGCACTGGAAAAAACAGAATCAAACCGGCATTAACTGCAACCACCGACAAAAACAATCTCCATAATACTGCCCCTGAAGTTGTTCACATTCCTGTGGCTGACAATACCAGGGCTGACAGGATCAGCGCAGAAGGCGGAGTGCAAAATCCATTTATAAGCGGCAAAATCCTGGAAGCAGAAGCCAGCCAGCCGTACTCTGTTGGCTTGCAGATTTATGGAATTGTGGGATTGCCGGCCAAAGTCCTAATGACGGCCGAGCTAAATCAATCAAAACCGCATAAGACGCGCGCCCAAAAAATCACAGCGGCAACCGCAAACGACCATGCAGGCAATATGCAAGTCAACAAGCACGCGCGAACCGGGATGAAAAAACCAAACCTTGGCAGCTTGGGCAAATTGCCAACCTTTATAAAAAAACTAATAGAAAGTATTAGCGGGAGAAAAAAACCTAAACACAATGAGAGGTGACCGGTATGAAATTTGAATTCATTGATTCATGGAAAGGGGAATTCATCCCGGTTGATTCCTGGAAGAAATTGTTCGCGCTGACAGCCATCGTGCTCGTGACGTTTGCGCTCACGTTTATGATAGTGCCGTTTGCCCAGTGGCGGCTCCACTTCTTCCAGCTGGGGATATTCATGGCCGCGTTCGTGTTCGGGCCCTGGGCAGGCGCATTGACCGGCGTGCTTGCATCTTCATACAACGGTCTATTCGTGATTGCAAACCCGTGGATAATAGGGGGCAATGCAATCCTTGGGCTGTTCAGCGGCATTTTCCTGAAAAAGTTCGGCCCAATGAAGGCCGTGCTTGCGGCATTTGCAATCCAGTTGCCTTATCTCTATGTCACTGATGTATATCTGGCGCACATGCCCGTGAACGTGGTCTACGGAGTGATTGCAACCCTGGCTGTGACAACCATCAGTTCTGGGTTTATCGCGTCAAAGGTTTCGCCTTTCCTTGCGAACAGATTGTGAATCTGCATGGAAATTATTGAACCTTCCTTCAAGGAAATCATGAAAAGGATACCATTTCAGAGATTGAAGGGGATTGACGCTGAGATTGTGGTGGGAGTTGAGAGGGGCGGGCTGCCTGTGGCCGCGATTGTTGCCTCTGGGCTTGGCATTCCAATGGTTTCAGTCAAGGCCTCACTTTATGATGACCGCAAGCCAGCAAGGAAAATCCATCCAGCGCCTGTGATTGGGCTGCGCGGCGTTGGGGTTAAGGGAAAGAGAGTGCTTGTTGCCGATGACGTTTCAAACACTGGCGCAACGCTTGCAGCTGTGAAGGATGCACTCCTGAAGAAAGGCGCGAAGGAAGTGAAAACGTTTGCGCTGTATGGAAGGTCGGATTTTTCTGAAGAGAGGTTTGGGGAGTGCGTAAAATTTCCCTGGGAGATTAGGGAATGAGGGGAGTGAAATGAAATTCGATTTGAAAAATGTTCCTAAATATGTTGCGTCTGTGCTTTTTTGCTTGCTTTTGCGCGCAATCCCCGGCAGGCCGCCAAATATCGAACCGGTGATGGCAAGCCTTTTGCCGCTCTCAAAGGCGAATGGCAAATGGGTTGCGGCAATCTATGCCGCCGCAATCATGGTGTTGTTTGACCTTCTGACAAAATTCGGGGACTGGACGTATATAACTGCGGCGACTTATGCGCTTGTGGGCATTGTGGCTGCCTATTGGTTCAAAGACAGGGAACCTAGCCCCGCAGAGTTCGCACTGTTCTCAATCCCCGCAACCATCGCGTATGACGTTATAACTGCGATTCTTAGCATGCTCCCATACGGCATGAGCATTGAGCAGATTCTCATAGGCCAGATACCGTTCACCATTAACCACCTGCTGGGAAACGTCGCCCTGTGCTTTATCGTCTCTCCATTGCTCTACCACTATGTGTTCATGAACGAGAAGCTCGACCTCTCCTACCTGAAAGCAAAGGCAGCGAACCTGCTGAAATGAGGGGTTGGGGTTACGAGTTCCAGGTTGCGAGTTTCGAGACCCGGAATCCAAAACTGACGGCCATTTAGAGGAGGAGCCCCCTTGTGGTGGTCCTGTTGGAAGAATCTGCCAACCTTTATAAAAAATTCAGATAATAATTATTGCATGGGTGTGTGGATGAATTCAATGAGCAGGTTTGGCGCTAATTTTCTAGCGGAAGGCAGTTTTGCCTCAAGGGGGATGCATTCAATAGGGGGATAACGCCCAAAGAGCCATGCATGTATCGTGGGACTCGCCATGGTGCATGCATGCTCTTGACGGGCAATGCATTTATTTAAGGTTTAGCAACCATGATTACTACTTCTATCTCGTAAAATGCCTGCTAGGTCGGTATTTTAGTTGGAGTTCAAAAGAACCAGACGGATGGTTTTCGAGTATTCGTGTTTCTTGAATTGCGCTGTTGCGCGATTGATTCCGACTGCTGTCGGAAAGCTCGGCGATTGTTATCGCCGATAGCTCGAGCTTGCGGCTCGACACGTTTCGGAAC
>MNVF01000078.1 GCA_001871535.1 Candidatus Micrarchaeota archaeon CG1_02_49_24 | reverse complement strand
CGATTCAACCGCCTGTGAAGCAGGCGGTACACAGATTGAGCCTGATGGCTCAATAGCGCCGCATGCAGCAACGCTGCATTCGGTGGCTCATTCGCAAATCCAGTTTTCGCTTGATAGCGAAAATCTCAAGGACTGTTGTCCTTGAATTCTCGTGAGGCCACTGCCAATCCATCCACCTGCGAAGCAGGTGGTATCGGAAAGTCCCGCAGGACTTTTCGAGCTATGCGCCAACTGGTGCATTCAATTCTCTTGGCCTCCCGATAATCCCGAAACCCGCAACTCGAAACGTCTTAGGATTGTTCACAGGTTGAGTTTGCCGGATGCAAGGAGTTTCGTGCCACCGCCTTTTCCAGGGGACTTTTTGAAATATTCCTGAAGCAGCGCATTGGCATCCTTCCCTGAAGAGGGCGAACATGCCACCAAAATGGTTGGGCCGGCAATTAGCACAAGGGAAATATTTTTCTGGCTCCTAGTCACCAATTCGGCAACCTTCCTTGCAAGGGGCAGGTCAAGCTTGTTTTTGACTGTGTGGAGCTCATTTTCCTTCATCATGTCAATCAGCGAGTTCGCAACTATGCCGCTCAGCACCTCAATCTGTTTCCTCTGCTCCTTCCATTCGCTGAAGAAACGCTCTACTGACTGGGGCAGCTGGTCGGTGCTCACCGAAAGAAGCGCGCTCGAATCCCTGATGCTGCGCTCAAGAGACTGCATATATTCGATGGCTTTCACGCCGCATTTGTAGGTGATGCGCTCGATGCCGTCCTGTATGCTTTCCCGCTTTATGATTTTGAAACAGCCGATATCCCCTGTGCGCTCCACATGGATGCCTCCGCAAGCCTCATGATCCAGTTCGCCGATGCTCACGACCCTGAGCTCCTTGCCAGGGCAGGCACCACCCTGATAGAGACCGAAGCCGTACTGCGATTCTGCGACATTCCTTGGGAGTATTTCCTTCTTGACGGCAATGTTTTGCACAATGATTTCATTGGCAAGCCGCTCAATCCTGGCAAGCTCCTCATCCGGGATATGCTTATAGTGGGTGAGGTCAAGATGGGCTTTCTCGGCGCTCTTGTGTGCGCCTGCCTGCCACACGTGCCTGCCGAGCACTGCGCGGGCGGCTATCTGAAGCACATGGGCGCCTGAGTGGTGGCGCATGGTATGGGCGCGCTTCTCGCGCTCGACAACGCATTCAACTTCTGTGCCGGGCGTTGAATCAACGGCCTTTGCCATCTTATGGAGGAAAATGCCGGCGCTGTTCTTGACATCCACAACACTAATGCCATTTATGGTTCCTGTGTCGGAGGTCTGACCGCCCCCTTCTGCATAGAATGCTGACTGGTCGAGGATCAGGAAGCTGGTTTTGCCCCCGGTTCCTTCGATGCCAAGCACCTTTGCCTTGAACCTGAAAAGATTTTCATAGGAAAGGTTCTTTGTCTGCGGGTATTGGGAAACGTCGATTAGCTCGTGCTCCTCCTTTCTTGCTTCAACCAGTTCGTCCTCATGCCTGGCCAGCTTGTAGAAGCTTGATGCTGGAGGAAGATGGAGGTTAATATTTTCTTTTTTTGCCACCTCTTCAATTACTTCTATTGGAATCCCATAGCTCTGGTAAAGGGTGACCAGCTCAGGGGTTGGGATAGAAAAGGAGCTTCCTGTCTTTTTCGCTTTTTCAATAATCTGGGCGACCCTGCCGCTGGCTTTCTTCTTGGATTCCCCGAATTTCCTGCGCTCCTCTTCCACGACTGCAATGGCGCTGTCAACCCCGTCAAGGTATTGGGGGAAAATATCGCGCACTTCCTCGGCATGCATTTTCAATATCTTTCCATAGTCCAGCCGCAGGCCAAGGTCCTCGTCAAAGCCGAACGAGCGCCTCAAAATCATGCGCAGGTTGTAGCCGCCGCCCACGTTGCTGGGCAGCATGCCATCGCTGGTTGTCATCAGCACTGTCTTCATATGGTCAGCGCAGGCATAGAGCGCAAATAGCCGCTCAAAGCGCTTGAAAAGCTCCTCTTTTGGCACGCCGATTTCCCTTGCCACCTGCTCCTTTGCCTTTTTCATATCGCCGACTTCCTCTGCATTGAGCATGCCAGAGCCCTTGGCGTATTTGAGGAAAAGCGCATCCTCCACGCCTACACCGGCCCATTTCTTCATTTCGGCAATCACATTGCCGAATACAATCTCATAGGAAGTGGGCGAGCCGTGGGTTATCCAGGCAAGCCGCTCGAGCCCTGCGCCCATATCAATGACCTTTGTCCTGAGCTCGCGGGAGCTCTGGTCCGGCAGTATTTCATATTGCATGAACACGCAGTTGCCAAGCTCAAGCCCACGGGAGAAATATTCAATGCAGGGACCGTAGTTGCCGCCTCCCAGCCAGACATCCTCGATGAAAATTATCTCTTCCAGGTTCAGCCCCAGCGATTTCAGCAAATTGATGTCATGGCCAAGTGCCTCGTTTTTCCAATAGAAAAGGCCTGTCTTTTCGCTGTTGAAGGCGTGCTGGCCTACCATGACGAAATTGGTGTAATGCCTGCCGGTCACGCCGACATTGGTGATGTCGCCGAACCGTATGCAGGGCTGGGGCACCACGAGCGGGTTGGCAATGGGCTCAAGCTCTCCGCTCACCACATATGGCTGGAAATCATTGATGCTTGCGATGGTGAAATAGAGGTCGTCGCGCCATCTTGCCACTGTGGGGTAGGGTTTGACATAGGTATGCCCATTTGATGTGAAATAGCCCTTCACCTTCTTCCAGGTGTCGGCATAGGTGAGCTTGAGCTGGGAAGGCGGGTTGCCTATGAACTCATAGCCTATGCAGGAGGGGTCGCCACACTTGTCCCTGTCGCCAACTGACCAGAAATTCTTTTTGCAGGAGGAGCACTGCTTTCTCGTGAAGCCATTGGTTTTCAGCACGTCCAGGTCATAGTGCTTCTGCCAGTCCTGCGAAAATTGTTTCCTAAGTTCACCCTTTGATAGCATGGATTAGTTTATGCAAGGAGATTTTATATTAATCTTTATTTGGGTTATTTTTCACTGGGTTTATCCGGCTTGGCAAGCTTTTTCGGGTCAAGCAGGCAGTCAACTTCGTATTCGCTCATCAGTTTCATCTCAAGCACTACTTCCCTGATTGTCTTATTTTGGACATAGACCTCTTTTGCGACAAGTGCGGCTTTTTCATAGCCTATATAGGGAGTCAATGCCGTAACGAGGATTGGGTTCCTGTCGACAAGGCTTGTGCATCTCCCCTCGTTTGCCTTTATCCCCGAGAGGCAGCGCTCATTGAAAGAGTTGATGGCACCTGCAAGCACTTCAATTGACATGATGAGATTGAATGCCATCACCGGCATCATCACATTCAGCTCGAGCTGGCCTGCCTGCGAAGCTTGTGTTATCACCAAATCATTGCCAATCACCTGGAAGCAGGCCATGTTCAGCATCTCAGCCAGCGACGGGTTTACCTTGGCAGGCATGATGCTCGAGCCCGGCTGGACTGCAGGCATGGTGATTTCGGCAAGCCCAGCCACAGGGCCTGAGTTGAGCAGGCGAAGGTCATTGGATATTTTTGTCAGCGAGACCGCGATTGACTTGAGCGCATTGCTGCTCTTGACAATGGCCTCGGTATTCTGCTGGGCTTCGAAGATATTTGCCGCAGCGCGGAAATCCATTGCCGTGTGGCTGTTGAGCTGTTCGATGAATGCATCAATGTATCCCTGGCTGGCATTGAGCTTTGTGCCTGTGGCAGTGCCGCCAATGCAGAGTTCCTTCAGGTAATCGCTTGATTCATTTAGGTATTTCAGGTTTGACTTGATTATGCCGGCATAGCCGTGAAATTCCTGGCCCAGGGTGACAGGCACCGCATCCATCAAATGGGTGCGGCCGGTTTTCACTATGTTTTCAAATTCCAGTGCTTTGAATTCAAGTGAAGATGCAAGCTTTTCCAAGGCAGGTGCCAGCTGCTCGCTGATGGCAAGCAGGGCGGCAATATGCAGGCACGCATGGAAGGTGTCATTAGTTGACTGGGACATATTCACATGGTCGTTTGGGTGGATGAGATACTGGCCCCTGGAGCCTCCCAAAATCTCAGTTGCCCTGTTGGCAATCACTTCATTGAGGTTCATGTTGGTGGAGGTGCCTGCGCCTGCCTGGAATGCATCAACCGAAAATTCCGAATCGAGCGAGCCGCCCAGGATTTCATCGCTGGCAGAGCAAATGGCGCGCGCCTTTTCATCATCCAGCTTGCCGGTGCGGTTATTGGCAACCGCAGCGCATTTCTTGAGAAGCGCATAGGCGTAAATGAAGCGTTTTTGAAGGGTGAACCCGCTCACCTTGAAATTGTCAAGCGCCCGCTGGGTCTGGGCGCCGTAATAGGCATTGGCTGGAACCTTGACTTCGCCCAAAGTATCTTTCTCAATTCGGTCTGCCATTGCATCCCTCGACCAGCACGATAATCATCCCACCACAACAACCTTTCCTTTCATTGTCGGATGGGTACCGCAGGAATATTCGTAAGTGCCTGGATTGGCAAATACGAAACTATACGAGCCGCCAGTGCCGAGCGTGCCAGAATTATCGAACACCCCAGAAACCTCGGACTCGGGTTTAATTGAGTGGGGCGCAGAATCCTCATTTGTCCAGGTGACAGTTGCGCCTGCCTTGACTGTAACCAAGTCAGGGGAAAATGCAAAATCCTTGATGGTTATGTTTGCTGAAGTTGAAGCTGGCGCAGTTGACGTAGTTGGCGCAGGAGACTGCTGTTGTGTTTGAGTGGTACACCCGGAAACAAGCAAAAGCATTACTACAGTGAACCAAAAAAACATACGGCAGCTATTAGTATTAGACATTGAGATCACCCCGATCATGCGTCTTTATTTGCTTTTCAAATATATGCTCCAGCATGGTGCCGTAGGCCGGTCTTGAAATCAGCACGCCGAGCAGGTAGCCGAGGATTGTGGATGTGGCAAAGCCGACAATCTCAATCATCCCTGAAAACAGCAGGGGTACCATGGCCGCAGTGGCAACCGCCACATTCGTCCAAATGATGGTGAACGCCTTGTCAAGGTTGCCGTGCAAGTCACTGCCGCCTTTCTTCAGCATCTGGTCGGTAATGACAATCTGCGCATCAACTCCTATACCAATGGCTGCGATTATTCCCGCCATTGCCGAAAGGTCGATGGTCAGCGAGCCTATTATTGCAACAAGGATGACTGCCTCAGAAAGGCTGATGAACAAGATGGGCAGGACAATCTTCAGCATCCTATACCTGATGCCCACGGTCAGGCCGACCAGTGCAAGCGAAATCACTGCCACAATCATGCTGAGGCGCAAGAACTCCTGACCAAGGGGCGCCGGGATGGTTGTCTTGCTTCCGAGCGAGAGCTTGACAGGAAGCGCACCGCCCCTCAGGATATTCTCAATGCGCTTTGATTCTTCCTGGGCCGCGGTGTAGACATCGGTTCCCTGGGCGCGCACGCTGCCTGAGATGACAAACGAAAGGCCAGGCGTACCCTTGGTGACGCCCGGGTTTAATATTGGTGCCGACAGAAGGCCTGCGGCAGCCCATTTGTCAACATTCTTTATGCTGCCTGAGGCATCGGTTGAATAATAGGGGGTGATGTCGGTGTCGTTCACAACCGTGAAATTGGAATAATTATAGGTTGCTGCAACCTCCTCGATTTGCGATTTGGTCCGCTCAGAAGTGATGATGCGCGAATAGCCTGACAATGCAGTAGTTGCAGTAGTGGTGGTGGCAACAGAGTTTCGGGTTTCCAGTTTTGGGTTTTCAGTTCCATTGCTCGAAACTCGCAACCCGGAACTCGAAACTGTTGTGTTGGTGGTGGCATTGTTAGTGGCAATAGACTGGGGTCTCGAGTCTTGGGTCTCGGGTCTCGAAACACTAGACTCTGGACTCTGGACCCTGGACCCTGGACCCGAAACTGGTATGGTGGCGTTGGCTGCCAGCATGTTTGCGAAATCGTCAGCAAGCACTACCTTTAAGTGCTGCTCTGGATAATCGTCAAGCCTGGTTGCATTGTCAATGGCTTCCAGCGCCTGCTCAGGGCTGGCACCGCCAGCATAGGTTAACATCTCCTCCCGTGTGAGTACAATCATGGACTTGCTTGGCCTGTCCAGATACATGTAAAGCGGATAGTCTGCCTTGCCAAGAACCGCATTGGCAAACTTGGGCCCTGCCTCAGGCGTGATGGTAAATGCCACTTCATAATCGGCATTGCCACTCACCCTATCAAACGGGACCGTATAAATTGATTTCTTGATGAGCTCGTCGCCGCTTATGGCAACCTTTCCGTCCACAACAGCCTGGAAGACACCCTGGGTCGCGATGAGCCGCTCCACTTCTGCAATTGATTCCGTGTCACTGCCCGAAACCTCCACATAGAGGTCGCGGTCGCCCAGCGACTTGACCTTCACTTCTTTGAGGCCAAACTTGCTGAGGCGCTCCTTGAGCACGTTGACCACCATGTCCATCTCGGCATTATTGACGCTGCGCTCAAGCACAATGGGTATGCGCGTGCCACCTGCAAAATCTATGCCGAACTTCACGCCGCTTAAATATATGTGCAGTATTGAGACTAGCACTATGACCAGCAGAACCTGCATGCGCCGATCGGAAAAAATACTTTTCAACGTCTCAAACATATATGATACACCACAGCCTGCCTTCAAGTCTTGCACTTATACCTTTGCTTGAATGCGCTTCGCGCATAGCTCGAGCATGCATTGCATGCTCGATTTCTCCCAGGTCTCTTTTACTTTCTTTCTTCCTGAAGGTTCTTTCTTTTGTAAAGAAAGAAGGCTCCTGTGAAAGAAAGAGGCCTACCTTCAAATCCTCGAAACTCTAAACCCTGGACTCCAGACCCTAAACCATTTTGTTCTTGCCCCCCTTTTCCACATGGTAGAGCAACAGCACCGCATTTAGGCCCCAGGTGGCGAATATGTCTCCCATCAGGCCTGCAAGCGCAACCGCAGAAATCTCATAATAGGTTGATATGTGGGTCATTACAGACAGCACAAACAATGAAAGGAATGAAAGGAATGCAACCGTGCTCATGGTTACGCCTGTCTTCATGGCATCATAGACCCTGTAGCGCGCAGTGCCCTCTCCAATCTTGAGCACCCGCATGGTCAGCAGCACATCGGTGTCCAGGGAGAACCCGATGAGCATGAGCAGCGCAGCAAATGATGGAAGCGTGAGCGGTATGCCAAACAGGCCCATGGCACCCATGGCGATTATCACATCTGAAACCGCGCCTGTCAAAACCAGCAGGCTCGGTATTCCTTTCCTGAAGATGAAGAAAATCACAACCGCTGAGAGCACTGCCGAGCCAACAACCACCCAGACGACACGCTCAATGAACCTGGCGCTCAGGTTGGGACTAACGCGGTTGATGGAAACCGACGGGGTGCCCAGCACCAGCTCAAGGTCTGACTTGATGCCTGATTCATACTGGGTGTTGAACTGCCTCACGCTATCAGAAACCTCGGTGTTGAGCACGTTGGCATTGCCATAGTCGGTGGCATTCTGCGAATGGCCGGACTCCGCGAAGAGCTGGTTGGCAAGCGACTGCAGACCACCCAGCGCCGTCTGATAGCCAGCATCCTGGCCAGCCGTGATGTTTTTGCTGAGCAAGTCAAGCTGCATGGTTAGGAGGGTGTCATAATCGGCTGTAAATTTATCCCTGAGCACGCTGACCTTTTCCATGGCTGCGCTTTCCTCAAACTCAATCTCAATGACGTTTTTCCCAAGGGTTCCCTGATAATACCTTACCTGAATGCCTGAATAGCCTTTGGAGATGAGAGCCGCCTTCACTGACTCGGCATCAAGCTGCCTGTCGAGCTGGGCACTGGCGAGTATGCCGCTTTTGAAATCCACGCCCAGCCTGATGTGGGGGATGAAAAACAGCGATACCAGTATCAGCGCCAGGGGCGCAACAATAAGCAGCCGATAGTCACCCATAAAGAGGTTAGGCAGTTCCATGGGAATGATTTAATCGCCAAATAATTTAAAACAAGGTGGATTACGGTGGGTTTCGGGTCTGAGATTTAGGGTGTGAACTACCACCCGCTAAAGCAGGTGGCGTCTTCTTTCAACGACGTTGCCACTGCAACATCTCCGGAAGCGTTACTTCCCGTCGTCCCGACGGTAGCTCTTTT
>MNVF01000019.1 GCA_001871535.1 Candidatus Micrarchaeota archaeon CG1_02_49_24 | reverse complement strand
ATGCCAAGCGCCAACTTCACGAGAATTCAAGGACAACTGCCCTTGAGATTTTCGCTATCAAGCGAAAACTGGATTTCCGAATGAGCCTTCATACCCTGCACATTGTGCAGGGTCTCTCGCATCAGCGAGAGAGGCTCTTCGGAAAATCTGATTTCTTAAAAACGAACGGCGGGTTGGTTTTTGTTAAGTAAACCCCGCCAATGCCCGGGGTGCCAGGATAGATTGCTCCATCTTCAAAGTCCGATGGCGTCATCCTCAAGAAGCTGAGTTTCCGCCTCCTTCCCACAACCAGCCGTTTATCTGCCCGTTCCCTAACTAATTCTGCCTCTAGCATAATCCCCATTTTCTTCGCTGCCACCAAAAATTCCCTTCCTTTATCCGAAACGAACAACTGCTTCAGCCAAGACTTTTCGGCTGGGGTGTATATCGTTCCGCCAAATACTTGTTGAATTCTAATTTTACCAGAAGACATAACATAATTTTATGTGTGTGGGTATAAAAAATGGCTGGACTGAATATCCATCTGTGGGAATAAAAACCGAGCCTGCAGACGATGTGAAAGCAATCGCATTGCGCCTGCTTGACTGTTTGGATTTCGGCTACATAGCCCAGCCGAGGCTCTTTTTCGTGCGCTCACACGGTGCAAAGGCCAATTGCTATGCGCGCATCTGGTCAATGCCTGAAATCTGGCGCGTTGCCCTTGATATCGGCGTCTATTACGTGATTGAAGTGCTCAGCGAGCACTTTGACAGGCTAAGCGAGCAGGAACAGGCCAAGGTGATAATCCACGAGCTCCTTCACATCCCTGGCAAGTTTTCAGGCGGGCTCAGGATGCATAAGCACGGCGGCCTGCGGGTTGATGAAAAAACAGTGAATGAATATTACCAAGAATATGTAAGGCGCTCCGCCAGGCAGTAATTATTTCTGGCACCAATTCGCTTTCAGTTGCTCGATTGCTTCAGGAACTGTCCGCCCAACCAACAGCTCGTCCATCGCCCTCAGCACTCACGTTTGTTCGTGCCTTCGGGCTTTTGCGCTGATGCGCAAAATCTGGTGCAGAGCATTGCTCTGCACCATCGCCCTGTCTATATACCCTTTCCTAGCTTGAGGTGAGAGCATTGAAACGTGCTCATCCAGGGCATATCTCATCTCTTTCACAGCCAGATAAGTTTCTAATTCCTCCTCCAAACCCAGCCTGTCCGCAGTCTCCTTAAATTGCCCCAGCTTGCAGGCAACTTCAACCCGCACCTGTTCCGCCTGCCCCTTCCGCTTCACTCTATGTTCGACAAGCGTTCTTATTGGGCGAAATGCGGCCTGCCTTGTGGTAGGCACTGAAAGAAACAATGCAGCAGCACCAGCAGAGGCAAAAATACCAACCGTTTTCTGTTTGTTTTTAGCACCATATGTCATTATGGGTGGTTTCCCTTAATAAGTTCAGCCATCCCCACGAGCCTGTCCGCGATATTTTTCTTTTTCTCAATCTTCAGGTAGCAGTCCATGCAGAAAAATTTATCATTGACAATCATCTTGATTTTTGCATTCCTTCCGCAGAGCGCGCACTGTTTTGTCCCGAGCTTGCCCATCTTCTCATCATGGCATTTCTTGCAGACCATCTTATTATCAGGTGTCTTGAGCCTGATCTCCCAGTCTCCCAGCACGCGCCGGCAGATGTTGCACCGCCTAGCTTCGATTTCCAGGGCAAGCAGCCTGTAGCAATCAGGGCAATAGTCATGGCCCTCCAAAGATTTCATCTCTGAGGGAAAGAGCGAGCGCATGCACCGCAGGCACTGCACCCTGCCACTGTCAATCCGTTTTGTCTCATAGCACGGGATGCACAGCATGTTTCGTGCATAATATCCTGAGTCGTAATCCTCAATCATTTTTCCGCATGCAAGGCAATAGGTCATACTGGTTTCACCACTATCAAAATGTTTTCGTATTCAATGAATAGAACCTGGGCCAGCCATCCTTAGCATCAATGGTTGCAATCACCAATTGTTTTCGCATGTTTTTTGCAACTGCCAGCCCATCAAGCAGCATTCCGAATTTTGCCCCCTGCCCCACCACCTTCACCAGCCAGGCAGGCACATCGCTCTGCCGCCTCCTGCCGCGCTCATAGACGCGCAAGAAATCCTTGTTGATTCTCACCTGATAGCCCAAGTCCATAAAATAACAGTAAAGCGCATAGGTTGCCGAGTCCACTTTTTGTTTTTTGATGGAATTTGCGGAAACAATTTTTTTCGCAACAAGGTAATTCGCTTCCATAGCAGCTATGAAATAGCCATTTGCAGCCCGCTTCCCAATGCCGAGTTCCTCAAGCTTTTCAATAGCCGATTTGTCAGAAATCCTGGTCAAGCCAATTGCCATGGATAAGATTAATTGTGCAAGTTTTAAATCCGAGCCACCGCGAGCATCCTATGCAAAACAAGCATCTGTTTACCTTTTGGCAGTCTCCTCTGTCTGAGCGGCCCCAGCCCCGATAAGCTTCAATATCTGCGCAGCATCCTTTTTTCCAATGTCGTTGAACACCATCTCGTAATCCAGGGTCGCAGGGGTATCTATGTACAAATCAGTCACGCCTGCGAAGCTTTCGAATATATTCTGCTTCTCAGTCATATTGTCAATCTTGGCAAGCGGGATGGTGACGGTTATTTTGTTGAGTATGCCATAGCTCATGCTAATCTCTTTATCATTCACCTGGATAACCACGGATTTCGTGAATAGGTAGGCAAATGCCGCAAGCGCCAGCCCGAAAGCCAGAATCACAAAGCTGGCAAGCGCATTTATGGCAATATCAGCTCCAATTGCGATAAGCACGCCATTTGTTATTGCCAACACCACCAATGTGCCTGCAATAATCAGCGCTAGCCGTATCCTGAAAGTCGGCTTGAATTTGAACATGGATGGTTTATTGGAAAGGAAAGAATAAAAGAGCTTTCTCTTTTTAGAAAAAAGAGATGCAAATTTTGCCAATGGCAAAATTGAATGTGCCCTATGCACATCAGATGCTCCTGCCGGAGCATATCTCGTGAGCATAGCTCACGATAGCCTGACAGCAAAGCTGTCAATAGCACCGCATCGATGACAACAGTCGTCGAGATATGCACGAAGTGCATGCGGGCCATCGGAAAGAGAAAAACTATCGCGGAGTGGCAGAGTTGAATCGACCTGCTGGTCGATTGAATGCTTCTGATTGAATGCACCTGCTGGTGCATAGCTCTCGCATGCTGATACATGCTCGATGGCTCTTCGAAAAATCTGATAAGAGCCCTCTGGGAGAGAAAGGTGGGCTGCAGGGCGGTTTAGTCAGTCAGCCCTTTCGCAGTCACCTTAAATATACACTCGCCTTCCGGCAGGTTGGGCGAATCAATCAGCCGCGCAATCCTCTTGTCCTCCTTGCCTTTCCTGAAATACAGGCGGTAGGTTGCCGCATGGGCAAGCACATGGCCACCAATTGGCGTTGTCGGGTCTCCGAACAATATGCCTGGGTTGTCCATCACCTGGTTGGTGATGTAAATGGCGATGTTGAACTTGTCAGCCAGCCTCTGGAGCGCATGCACGTGCATGTTCAGCTTCTGCTGCCTCTCACTCAACGAACCCCTCCCTACATAATCACTCCTAAAATGGGAGGTCAGCGAGTCAATCACCAGAAGCTTGATGTTCTTCTCGCGGATGATGTCCTCTGCCTTGTCCACCAGCACCATCTGGTGGTTGCTGTTGATTGCCCTTGCCACGTGGATATTTTTGAGTATGTTCTTCTCAAAGCCCGCCGGCGCGAGCTGGATTATCCGCTCAGGCCTGAAGGTCGCCTCACTATCAATGAACAGCACAGAGCCATCAAGCCCGCCCATCTCCTTGGGCAGTTGGGCATTCACGGCAAGCTGGAATCCCAATTGGGAGTTGTGCATGACCGTCGGCTTTGCGCCTCCTATGAAATTGTGCACGCCCTCAACCTCCAGGTCATACACATATCCTGAGTATTTCCGCTCCATTATGGAAGTCACCTTCTCCCATCTAATGCCGCTGCAGAGCAGTTGCATTGTTTTCAAGGAATAAGGAAGCTCCTCATTCTCCAGCAAGCCAGTTTCGGGTTCCGGGTTTTTGAATCGCGCTGTTGTGCGATAGCTCTCGCACTGTTGTGCTCGATGGGTTTCGGAACTCGGAACTCGCAACCAATAACGTAGGGATTGGCCACCACTTTCAATTGCCTCAATCCCAGCCAGCGCATCCCTATTCCCATCCAAATAAGCCTCAATCAATTCACCAAGCTTTTTCTGGAAAATAGCATAGGTTTCCCTTACTTTGTTTACGGACACCTCTCCATGTCCTCCCCCGGCATCGGTGATAAACGCGCACCCGAACAAAATCTTTGAGATGGTGTTTGCCGTATTGAAATAAGCCTGGGCAGGAACCGTGGCCTGCAACAGGGCGCACGTGTCAGCATCAGCCCGCTGCAACGCCATCTGACTATCCCTTGCCTTAATTGTAAACACTCCTTTTGTTTCCTTTACCTCAGGCATTTCTCCGATTTTGGCAAGCGCATAGGTAAGCACCTGGGCGAATTCCCTGGATTGTGTCCTCACACATCCAGTACTTTCAAGGCATTCCCTGCAGAATGCCCTGATTGCCCCATTGTCTGAGCCAAGCAGCTTTTCAGTGGTTTCGTTGTTTATTATCCCATGTGCCGCCATTTTTCCCAGCATGCCTGCCTCAATCTCAGTCAGCCCTGTCCCTGTGGTTTGCAAATGCGAATTGGCCAGGGAGGCCGAAGAGGCACAGGCAACATAATCACCCTTTGAAACATAGCCCGTGCTTTTCCATTTTATTCCTTCTGAATCCATCACCAGGAGCGGATGATTTTTAGTTACCCTGATTTTTGTTGCCCCATCAGTGGCAATCTCGGCAATGCAGTTCGCAGATTCCCTGTACATGCTCAATATTCTGTGCTTTTCCATCTCACCGCTGTTGGCCATGCCCAATACATAAAGTTCATGGGTTGGTGTTGCCAACAGCCCATCCTCAAATTTTGTCTCAGCAGGTGGGCGTCCATAAATATTTTCAATTGGCGCAAGATGCGCGCCTCCAGAGTCAAAGAAAAGCACAGGTGTGTCGGCAGAAACACATTTCCCGCTTCCGAATTTCCCAAATGCCTCTGTGATGGACATTGTCTCCACGCCGCCGCCTATGAGCGCATCCAGCTTCTTGGAGCCCGTGGTTATCCTGCCGATTGATTTCCTCCTCTCAAGTACCTTGTCTGCCCCCTCAAAACCCATCTCCAGCATGCCGCGCGCCTTCCCAATAACCTTCCTGGCAGTATCCACGCTGATTTCGGCAACCTCTGACAGCTCATGGGGCGAGCTGGCGGCGATTTTTGTAAGGTCGTTGTAGCCTGCCCTTTTCAATTTTTCGGCGGTTGCCGGGCCAACCCCGGGCAATTCCTCAAGAAAATCATCTGTGCTTACTGGCGAAACGCCATTCTCATAAACTTCCTCTTTCTGTGCAACCACTGCCATAATCATCGCCCCCTAACCCGTCTCGGGTCTTCAGTCTCGGGTCTTCAGTCATGGGTCTCGGATATCTAGACTCTGAACCCTAGACTCTAGACCTTTAGGGTTTCCAGACCCTAGACCCAGGACTCTAGACCATTATTGCTCAACATCCATCTCAATACTCCCTTCCTTGGTTGTCGTGCCTGCTCCATCCGGGTCGGTATTTTCAAATACCAGCAGGCTCAGCTCGCCAATCTTCAGGTTGTAATAAGGCTTGCCGTTCCTGCCCGTGTTGTTCCACATGGCGCCCACCCGCTTGAGCTGCCGGTTCCCTTCCTTGTCAACAAACGATTGGAGCACGTTATACCCGGGTTTTGTATTCATTTGCATCACCAGGAGATGATGTGCCGCCAGGCAGCTTAAATGTGTTTCCCCCGGTGTCCGCCGGTCAACCAGGTGAACCCCAAGATTCGCTTCGGTCTGTATCGGACGGTTGTCCGAAGACCTCGCGTCTCATTGTGGTTCCCCTTGCAACCCCTCCCACTGGCCAACCATAGCGGTCTTCGAGTCTTCCGCGCTGCTGCGCTGTCTTGCGTGCGCTCTACGCGCACGGTCTTCCGTGCCGCAGCAGCGGCACTGTCTTCTAGTCTTCAGGTCTTCACTTATACCTTTGCTTGAATGCGCTTCGCGCATAGCTCGCCGGCCACTGCCAGCGATTGAATGCGCTTCGTGCATAGCTCGCCGGCCACTGCCAGCGATTGAATGCGCTTCGCGCATAGCTCGCCGGCCACTGCCAGCGATAGGTCTTCAGGTCTTGGTTGTGTGGGATGTGGCTATTTTATTTATTTGTATTCGGAAATACCAGTAATCTCAATTTGCCTATATTCAGCGAATAAAAAGAGTTGCCATTCTTGCTCGTGCGCTGCCACATGGCGCCGACCTCGGTCAGGATTTTGTTTCCGTCCCTGTCCGTGTCAGGCTGCATCACGCGGAAATCAGGCCTGTTTCGCTCGCCAGTAAGCCCACCCCCACTGCTTTCCACCACTTCGATTTTTATCTCCTCATCTCCCATCTGAACCACCCTTTTCTATTAACTCGCCTGATTTTAATAAAGGTATTTAAGTTATCTGTGGCATAATATACTATTCTGTATTTGTGGATGTGCATCTATCTTTTACAATTGAGTTTCCTGATGGAAGTAAACTTGCGCTGAAAGAATACAGGCGCCAAGATGAGCTGTCCCCCGGTGATTCGCGTGAATATGGCACTGCCCAGGCTGCCCAATATTCCAAATTCACCCCTATTGAGAATGAGGTTGCCGTTGTCCGGTTCGTTGTCCCCTATGTTGCATCTGAAGATGCCCTTCTCATGGAACTGACAACTGGTCGAACGCTTGATGCAGTTAAAAGCGGCAGGGCTGGGGAATTGAGCACACAATATGCTCATAGCGTATCCGGCACACAGTTTGAGCTGTTCAAACTAATCACTCTCAAATCCGTGTTTGGGGTTCCTGACCAGTCCATCTTTGTCTCTCATAACGACTCCACGGGCAAGCTGGAGTTCATCGTGACTGATTTAGAACAATCATAGGGCACTAATCCCTACCCGATTTATCGGGTGGTAGTTCACGGCAGAGATAATGCAATAAAAAAGGTTGGGCTGTGTAATATTCACGTTTCACGTTAAAAACGGATTTGCCAAACGAACGATTGCCTTCCCAGAAGCTGCGTTATCCGAATTACCAATACATCTCCTCCCCACTCTCCCTCTTGGCTATCTTTTGTGTAAAATACCCCATCCCTGCTGCAATCAATTCTATCTGATCGCTGATTTGCATTATCTTTAGGAGGGCCGCATGTTCGTCAGGTATTCTGGCTTTCAATTCCTGCAACACCAGCTGAAAATGCGCTTTTGATCCCCCAACCATCTGGAGAAAATTCCTTATTGCATCTTGAGCAGAATCAGCTGCCGGCACGTCTAATAATTCCTCGGCAGCCAGGTTAGTTATAAATTCCTCCCCCAACATGCCCCATCCAGCCAACACCTTCTTATCTGGTTTTCAAGGGATTCAATGCTTGTGTTGTCTGTAGAAATCCTGCCGGAAATTGCACGGTGCATCTGCTCAGCATCATTCTCGCCTAATTTGGGGTTCCCAGCTGCGTCAGCATTCACAAATCCCAATATGATCGCTGTGCCCTCCCTGCAGTTTTCTGTCATCAACTGTTCCAGGCGGCTAACCTCCTGATTCAATCCGTGCATTTCATCCAAAAGCAGTTTTCTCATCGAATCAAATAGCTGTTGGTTGGCAAAATCACGCATGCCGGGATTCGGAAACTGTGTCCCACCCCGCTACTTCCTAGTGTTCTCTGAGTTCAGCATATCCATCCAACCACACTTATAATTGCCGTCAATCGTGCGCCAATCAGGGAAATGGGGCATACAGGGCATATTTAAAAACCCCGTTTTCTCCAATCTCTATCAACAGGCAAAACATCAAATGTGTGATTCCCATGCTGAAAATCGCGTTACCAAACAAAGGCAGGCTCTGCGAGCCGGCACTCAAGCTCATGAGCCAGGCCGGCATTGACATCAGCGAGGTTGAGGAGCGCAAGCTCGTCGCTCTCTCCAGCGACGGCCATTACATGTTCCTTTTCCTGCGCACTGAAGACATCCCAAAGATAGTTGAGAGGGGCGCCTGTGATTTAGGCATAACCGGCTCCGACCTCGTTGAGGAGACCGGCGCGAACGTCATAATCATTTCAAACCTCTCATTCGGCTACTGCCGAGTGGTGCTGGCAGCCAAGCGCAAGCTCCTTCCCAGGGAGCTGGAGGGCAAAACCATCGCCACCAAGCTCCCGAACATCGCAAAGAAATATTTCTCAGGCAAGAAGGTGAACATAAAATTGCTCCTGGTGGCTGGCGCCTGCGAAGCCATGCCCTCGCTCGGCATTGCAGATGCCATAGTTGACCAGGTAAGCACAGGAACCACCCTTTTAATGAATGACATGTATGAGGTGGACACCATCTTTGAATCATCCGCCTGCCTCATTGCCAACAAGGCAAGCATGCTCAGGAAAAAAGAGGAAATCGAAATCCTTCAATTGGGCATTGACGGCATAATGCTTGCCTCCAGGCGCAAATACCTCATGCTGAATGTGGGTGCCGACAGGCTGGAAATCGTGCTCAGGGTTTTGCCGAGCATGAAAAGCCCCACCCTCCTCAAGCTGGCAAGCGGCGACTATGCAGTGCACTCGGTGGTTGAGGATACGGGGCTCAACCACCTCATTGCAAGATTAAAGCGCGCAGGTGCAAGGGACATCCTCCTTGTGGACATTGAGCGGATTGTCAAGTGAGCCCAGGTAAAATTTACTTTTTTCTGGTTATTTGAGAAATGGGGTACTTATTCCTGTTAACTCCTTTAGGTTTTTTAGTTGTTCTTGAATGAGTGTGACAATCCCAGCATCCATCCCTTTAGATTGTAATTTATTCAGATTATCACCCAACGTCTTGAGAATAGGTGCCAGCTCCTTGCGAACCGCCTCTTGGGCAGCGGGGAGCACTCCGGGAACTGGGCCAGCTAGTATACGCAATTTCTGATATTCGTTTGTTACATTAGTTAGAGCTTTTGAAATTAAATTTACTGCTTCTGCTGGCGGTGTGAGTGTTTCTTTAGGTCCACTGCGAGTCAGTTCAGTACTAACAAAATTCTCGCCATCAAATAAGGCCGGGCGAACTCGAGTTACTAAGTTCCCTAACTGTTTAATCCTATCAACGGTGGGTCCAGCTACTAATCCAGCCTGTCTAGCTTTTTCTATCGCTATGTCTTTCATATCATTTGGAGTGGCTTGCCTTACTTCCATTCAAATCACCTGTTTGCACGGTTCAATTCACTAATTTTAAGTGTTGCATTATTATTTTCTAGTCATAACAGGCATTATCCAGGCTTAGGCGATACTAGTGTCCCACCACGTGTTGCAGTCACAAGACCATCTAAGGCATTATCCAGCGTCTCTATTTTATCCCGAGTGGGCTTATCTAACTTATCCCGCTCATATCCACCATTCTCTCTATACTCTTTTATTCTCCCACTAAGCCAAAGAACATCCCGCCAAGCAAAGCCACCCACACCCTTAGTGCTAGCATTATTCAAACTATTAGTTTGCTCGGTTACCCTCGCAATAAGCATATCAAGCTCCACATTAACCGGCTTCAAGTTTTCAGGGTCACCCCCATGTGATTTTATGCGAAGTAGTTTCCAAATCCTCGTTATTTCTCTATCGAGAAACCGAACGTCCTTGTCTGTGAGCGTAAAAGTTCGTGTCTCAGGTGGTTGTTGTAAGGTGCCGCCACTGACTGTTTTCTGAACCCCGGGCAGTTCAGCGCGTTTCGGTCTATTCGTAAAGAAGTCAGTCCCATTTCCTGCTTGCGTTGCCACCGGCTGACTTTTTGCTGCATATCCTCTAACTTTAGCCATAGCGGTATCCAAATCTTTTAACTTCATATCAAACGTATTAGTATTATTCTTTTTTGGTGTTTGCGATTTCAATTTATCATAGCATGCGTTAAGATCCTGTAAAGTTTTAGCATCGATAGGGATAGGGGTTGTGGCTCCGGAAAGCTGTGCATTCACTGCCTTCAATTTTGGCACAGCGGAATTTAACTGATCCATAACAATATTCCATAAAGCGGATTTAGTCTTGAATGGATCTTGTATGGGGCTTCTAAATGCGTCCAATGCCCCTCTAGCATATTTGAGGTCCCGTGTTATACCTACCAGTGCCGTATTTACTGTCTGTCCCGCTCCTTTTTCCGGCGCCCTTTCTTTTAACACACCTATCCAAATCACCAACCAATATATTAACATCGTTTATTTAAATACAAATATGGTTCCATGAAAATCTCCATAATAGACTACAACGCAGGCAACCTCCGCAGCATAGAAAAGGCATTTGCCAAACTAGGCTGTGAGGCAACCGTCACAAAAAATCCGGCCGGTTGGAAAAATTCCGATGCACTTGTGCTGCCCGGCCAGGGCACATTTGCGAACATAAAAAGCATCAAAGCACAGGCTGAATTGGTTGATATAATAAGCACAGGAAAGCCCTTCCTTGGAATATGCTTGGGGCTGCAACTGCTTTTTGAAAAAAGCGAAGAGAGCAAGGAAAAAGGATTGGGCTTGTTGAAGGGAACGGTTGAACTGATGAAGCCAAACGGAAACCTGAACGTCCCACAAATGGGGTGGAACACGTTATTGTTTCGGGTTTCGGGTTTCGGGTCTTGTTTGCTTGATGGCATAAAAGAAACCGATTATTTCTATTTCGTCCACTCCTATGTGGTGAAAAAGAGCCCCGCCGCAGCCGCATTAACTGACTACGGTGGCAAGTTCGTCTCAGTGATTGAAAAAGGGAACATTTTCGCCACCCAGTTCCACCCAGAAAAAAGCGGCGAAACCGGGTTCCGCGTTTTGAGGAATTTCCTGAATGCTGTCAAACACTAGCCAAGTTCCAGCAATTCCTTCGTTGTATCAGATTTACGAAGAGTCCACCGACCCGCAGGGGAGGGTTATTGTGAAGTTGGCAGAATACCCCGCCCTTCGGGCGGGGATGAATGCCAAGCGCCAACTTCACGAGAATTCAAGGACAACAGCCCTTGAGATTTTTGCTATCAAGCGAAAATCTCGCAAGCAAGCTTGCGAATTCTCGTGAAAACGCTGGCACATTCATCCGTCTGCGAAGCAGGCAGTAATCTGCGTTTTCACGATGTCTGTTTGCATGCGTTCATTTTGCCGCATCTGAACAATACAACTTAAATATTGAATAATGCTCAACATATAGCGCTCCACAAAGGTTCAACGGGGTCGCGCTAGTCAAAAGGTCTTAAGGTCTTGATGTCCTAAGGTCTAAATGTCTAGAGTTCAAGGTTCAAAGTCTAAAACATTCTGTCGTTAGACCTTAAACTTTAAACCCTGGACTTATTGGAGGATGTCTTTCCATGTCCATAAAAAAAGCAGTAGTTCTTTCAGCCGGCGAGGGCAAGCGCCTCAGGCCCCTCACCTACACGCGCCCAAAGTGCATGATACAGCTTGCAGGCAAACCTATTCTCTACCATGTCATCAACTCGCTGGCAGATGCCGGCATCGGCGAAATCATAGCAGTGGTGAAATACCAATCAAAGACAATCACCGATTATTTCACCCCGGCGGTCCAGTCAGAGCTCGGCGTGAAGATTCAATTCATTGAGCAGGGCGATAATTACGGCACCGCCGCCGCATTTCTGGAAGCCGAGAAATACATTGACGAGCCGTTCATCGGCATGGCTGGCGACATCATCACTGATTCAAATGCCATCTCCAGGCTGATGAGCGGGTTTGAAGGACAGGCAGCCGCCTGCTTCAAGCAGCTCGGGGCCGCTGAAGAGCAATACGGCACCGCAGTGATTGAGGGCGGCATCGTAAAGGGGTTTGAGGAAAAGAGCAAATCCTCCAGGAGCAACCTTGTCAACTGCTCAATCTATGCATTCGGGCCTGAAATCTTCAGATTGCTTTCCCAAATCCGGCTCTCAAAAAGAAAGGAGTATGAGGTAACCGACCTCTTCTCAATGGCTGATGTCAAGGCTGTGGTGCTGGAGGATGAATACTGGCTGGACATGGGCATGCCCTGGCAGCTGTTCAATGCAAACGAATTCCTGCTCTCCCAATTGCCCGGGAAGCGCGGCATAATCGAGGACAGCACCATCAAGGGCCCTGTGTATATGGAGGAGGGCGCGCGCATCTTTGCCAGCTATGTGGAAGGCCCGCTCTACCTTGGGAAAAATTCCGAAATAGGTCCCCATTCCTACATCAAGGGTGTTTCGAGCATAGGCAATGACTGCTTAATCGGCGATTCCACCACGGTCAAGAACAGCATCATATTCGACAATGTGAATGCCAAGCACCTGTCCTACATCGGCGACAGCATCATAGGCGCCAACTGCAACTTCGGGGCAGGCACCCAGATAGCCAATTACCGCTTTGACGAGGGCAGCATCACCTCGCTTGCGAATGATGTCGTGATTGATACGAAGCGCAATAAATTGGGCGCCATCCTAGGGGACAACACCAAGACCGGCGTGCTATCCAGCGTCATGCCCGGCAAGGTAATCGGGGACAACTGCTGGATAGGCGCGAATGTGAACATCGACCGCCACATCGAGCGGAACAAATCAGTCAGGCTGAAGCAGGAACTGGTTATTGAAGAGAGGAAGAGCCTTCTCTCTTTACAAAAGAGAGAACCCTCGGAAAGAGAGAAAGTATAAGTGTAAGATGGTTAACAACTTTGTTAACTATCTGGAAGCTTTTTAAACGTTTGCTGTTAAATAATTGCATGCAACTATATGCCTATTCAAAAATACTCAATTCCAAGCCGCTTTGGACCACCTCTGAAATAGCAACAATCATTGGCAAAAACAGGGTTGCTGCAAAGGTCTATGCGCACAGGATGGTAAAATCCGGCCTTCTCATTGGCGTCAAAAAGGGTGTTTATTCAACCACGGATGATATTTTCCTAATTTGCACGAATATTGCAAACGGCTCGTATATCTCGTTCATATCTGCCCTGAATTTCCACCATTTGTCAACCCAAATGCCCTCTAATGTATATGTTGTAGTGCCCAGGAAGCAATCACCGCTAAGCGGCGTAAAGTGGGTGCGGTTTCCACCATCAAAAATATTCGGGTTCAGGAGAGTCCGGATTGGCAATGGCTCAATGGCAGTTGCAGAGCCTGAAAAAGCGATTGTTGATATCGCATACAGGCCAAACATCACAGCTCTTGCCCATGCCTATGAGTCAATCGGTTCGTGCAACAAAAAAAAGCTGATAGCGTATGCGCGCAGAATGAATGTTGCGACATTAAAACGAATATCAAATATAATAAACCTAGCCAGGAAAAAACCGAAAATGGTGGGTTCAGCCAAATAACAACGGTGATTTCATGCGTTCCCATGAGGAAATCAAAAATTTTGCGAAACTCCGCGGTCTTAAGCCGCACCAGGAGGAAAAGCGGTATCTGCAGTGCGCCATCCTTGCCATACTTTACAGAACCGTTGGGGAATCATTGGTTTTCAAAGGGGGCACTGCGCTTTTCCTGCTGCATGGACTAGACCGGTTTTCAGAAGATTTGGATTTCACTGCGATTCAAAAAGTCAGTTGGCAAAATGCAAAGCGAGCCATCGCTGACGGGCTTTCGGCCATCGGGATAGAGGCGGTTGTTTCAGAAAAAAAGCCAATGGCCGGGGAAGCCATTACGGTAAATGCAAAAGGCCCGCTTTACTCCACCCCTGCAAGCATATGTTCAGTGCGGGTTGAGATAAGCCTGCGCGCAGATGTCCTGCAAAAGCCGGTTGTGTCGACATACGCCCCTGATTACCCGGACATATTGCCATTCACCATGCAATCACTGGATCCTGTTGAAATAGCGGCTGAGAAGGTAAGGGCAATCATGAAAAGGAATTATGCAAGGGATTTATATGATTTGCATTTCCTTATCAGGAGAGGGCACTTGCCGCAGCAAGGACTTATTGCACGCAAAATGCATTACTACAAGGAAACATTCTCCAAAGAATTGTTCAGGGCAAAGGTCATGGTCATGAAAGGGGCATGGGATAGCGAGCTGTCGCCAATTTTGTTTGGCACGGTCCCTGATTTTGGCGCAGTTGCAGGTATCGTGCTTGAATCTGTTATGCAGGCTGAAGCAGGAATTGGTTGATTATGTAGACGTGAAAGGTGAACTAATGGACTACACAAATTTTACCATTATCATCCCAACCATAAACGAAAAGGAAAATATCAGCGCTTTACTCGATACGCTTCCTGCAGTCTATCCTGGTGTGCGCATAATTGTCTCAGACGATGGCTCCACTGATGGCACAAAACAAATAGCAACCGAAAAAAGCAAATCCCACCCAAACATTTTCTTCCTTGACCGCGAGCCTCTTTTCTTTACAAAAGAAAAGACCTTCGGGAGAAAAGAAAGTATAAACGTTCACGGGCTCACAGCCAGCGTGCTTGATGCAATCGAGCAAGTGGAAACCGACTTTTTCATTGTGATGGATGCAGATTTTCAACATCCCATTGAAAAAATCGCGGAAATATGCACAAAGCTCAACGAGGGAAATGATATTGTTGTTGCCTGCAGGTCTAAAGTTGAAAACTGGGGCTTCCACAGGCAGGCGATTTCCGCAGGCGCAACCCTCCTCGGCAAATTACGCCTCAGACTCACAGGCGCGCCGCAATGTAATGACATAATGTCCGGTTTCTTTGGCATGCGCACAGCGCTTGCGAAACAAATCATTGCCAAAAATAAAAACAGGTTCGTTGGCGAAGGCTACAAGGTTTTGTTCGAGCTGTTGAAATTTTTCCCCACAGAACAAAAAACAAAAATAAAAATAGCCGAAGTTCCATATACTTTCGGAAGCAGGACAACAGGGAACTCAAAGATTGGGATAGGGCATATCCTGTGTTTTTTGAAGGCGTTGGCATGACTGATACAAATTGGGATTCCTATTGGCAAGCTGAGGATAAGGACCCGCCATTTGCGTCATTTTACCGCTCGCATGTGGTCGGCAAATTGGTTGCCAAATATTGTGATGCCTATTTTCCGCCTGCAGGAAAATTCATCGAGCTCGGCTGCGGCTCAGGCGAATCCTCTCTGCAAATCCCCGAACGGGATAGGGTCTTTGTCGGCCTGGATTTATCGCAAAATGCGCTTAGTAGGGCACAGAAGTCAGGTTTCTATTCAGAGTTGGTATCGGGTGACATAGGCGCGCTTCCTTTTGATGATGAAAGCTTTGATGGTGCCTGGAACATAGGTGTGATGGAGCATTTCAAGGCAGATGAGCTCGTGCCTGTGCTGCGAGAGATTTACAGGGTGCTGAAGCAAAATGGCGTGGCGGTTTTCTTTTGGCCCACCTGGTTCGGTCCAATAACAAATGCAGCACTGGTATATGATACATTACACGCAATATCCGGCTCGAAAAAAACGATGTTCCCCAAAGGTTATGTGTTCTATTGGGTCAAGGGGCAAATAAGCGCATTTGCAGAAAAAGCAGGGTTCAAAAATTGCGTGGTGTATCTATCAACCAGGGATTTATTCCAAAATGCAGTAGTCATTGTAAGGAAAATGTGAATAATTGATTTATAATCTATTCCGATGCATAATTCCTTCATGGATGAGGCGCTTAGAGACTGCTATACTTCTATCCCTGAAACATTCTACTACGATGCCGCGCATTCCTGCAATCCCATCTCCTCGTGGTATCATAATTGTCGTTATTCCTTAGTGAGAACATGGGTTGCAGAATGCTACAAGCCAGGATATAAAATCATAGATATAGGCTGCGGCGCAGCGCTCTGGAACAGGGACCGCTTACCTGTCACAGGCATTGATATGAATGAAAAACTGCTTGATTTCGGCAAGCGCAACGGCTATTTAACATCGGCTGTGGTTGGTGATTTCGAAATCCACCAATTGCCAGGAAATAATTTCGACATAGCTGTATGTTCCGAAGTGCTGGAACATGTCCGCAAGCCAGGTAACTTATTGGAAAAAATCAGCAGCACGCTTAGAAAATCAGGGCGGCTTATCCTCACAGTGCCATACGATACTCCCCTTAGTGCATGGCGGTATTTATTTGAGGCGCAGTGCTTTCTCCACGGCAGCCTCCTGGGTAAAGAATATTATAAGAGAAAGTGCGGTCACATCAACAGATTTTCACCCACTAGCCTGCGGTCATTAATCACCTCGTCTGGTCTGTCCATATCTCTTGAAAAGGCTGCCCTGCGGATGAATCTGGCATTCCTGGCAGAAAAAATTTAATCGGCTGCAATAACTACAATAAATGGTATTCTCATGTCACACTTAATTAGACAACTCTGGCGGAATTTTCACATACATCTATTAGCACTCATTTCGTACAGTTCCATGGCAATTATTTTTACCTACCCCCTGGTTCTCCACCTGGCAGATATGATTCCCGGTTGCTGCGATGTCTGGTTTTTTGTCTGGGACTTCTGGTGGTTCAAATATGCGCTATCCCACAGCCTGAACCCGCTTTTCACAACTCATATGTTTTATCCACTCGGTGCAAACCTCGCTGCAATCACGGCCACGCCCCTTAATGCAATCATTTCAATCCCCTTGCAATCAGCGTTTGGCTTGCCAGCCGCGTTTAATTTGATTCTATTATTTGAAATAATCCTGGGAGCCTATGCTGCATTCCTGTTAATACGGCATATATCCAAAGATGATTGGGCATCCATGCTCGGCGGCGTGGTTTACGCGTTTAACCCTTATGTGGTTGGCAAGATAATGGCAGGTCACCTGAATCTTCTTCCAACCCCATTCATCCCACTATCCATATTGTTTCTGCTCAAGCTCTTTGAACGGCCAAATCCCCGTGATGCGGGTTTGCTCGGGCTAAGCATGGCATTTCTCGCTTATACGGAATTGCAGTATTTTGCGCTCACGAGCATTTTTTTCCTATTGTTTATGGCTTACAAGCTATGGGTTGAAACTGGCGAGCTGCAAAAGTTCCTCTGGCGCACTCTGCCCATCGACAAATCCGCTCCCCTGTGGGTGCAGGCGCTCGTTTGTCTGTGTGCTGCTTATTTCTTTCTCGGGTGTGTGTTCATCGTTTATTATATTGTCTATACAGTCCCCTGGTTATCCTATCTTATCTACATTGTTCCAATCCTGTTATTTTCATTCGCCTTGAATTCAGCTCTCAAGAATCCAGAAGTGAAGCCAGTTCTTGGGTACATAACAATTTCCCTATTGGTATTCACAATCCTAGCAGGCCCATTCATTGCGTATACCGCCCTATATTTCTTCCAAAGCACACCGGCTGGTCTACCCGTTGGCTTCGGCGGCCAAGTTGTGTATTCAGCAGATCTGTTGGCATTTATCCTCCCAAGCTATTACAGCCCAATTTTCGGAGATGCTGTCCGTCCAATATATGCTTACATCAGCGTCCCTGTAAACATCATGGAGCAGGTTGTGTTCCCAGGCTATTCCGTGCTGCTTCTGGCGTATTTTGCCTGGCGGAGCGGAGGCAAAGATGCAAGATTCTGGCTAATGTTTGCATCGGCGTTTGCAATCCTCTCCCTTGGCGGAATCCTCATCATTGCAAATATCCCATTCCCGGTTCCATTGCCCAACCTGATACTGGAATTGCTCATCCCATTCTATTCAATAATCCGCGTGCCGAGCAGGTTTGCCCTATTGATGATGCTCTCCCTGGCGGCTGTTTGCGCGTTGGTGCTTAAAACATTGAAATTTCAGGACAGCAGATGGGGTGCGCTTCTGCTATTCTTGCTCCTTATCCTGATTGAATATTACCCAGCTACGCTGCAGTTCTCCAGCATGGCGATGCCGCAAATTTTTCAAGCTCTGGCAAATGAACGTGGAAGCGCTGTCCTTGCTGTGCCAACTGGCATGATTGATGCAATGATTGGCATAAAGCAACTCTATTACCAGACAGCGCACGGCCTTCCCATGGTCGGGGGATACCTCTCCAGGTCCACAAACAATACCTACCAATTCATCAATGCAAACCCAGCAATCTCTCAACTGGCTGGCATCACGGATTCAGGGAATTCCTCTTCTTTCCAACTTTGCAAGCCAACCACCCTTGAATATGGCAAGGGGATTTTCCCAAATTACAAAATCAAATATGCGATTTTTCCAAATTATTCCAACCAAGAGGTTAATTTAGGAAGATACAGCCTAGATAATGCCTATAGACCGGAATATGCTAAAGAGGCATCTGAATGCAGCCAGCTATTATCAACCCTTTTCGGCCAGCCAATCTATACTGACAATGAAGTGAGCATATATCAAATATACAATGCGTCAAACTAGTTTTTGATTCCCCGCAATGAGTGCATTGGCGCAAAATATTAATTAATCCCTACCTCCAACAAACTATGCAAATTTCCCGCAATGCCTGCTTGGCTCTTCTATCATTTCTTGTATTCGCCCTAATGCTCCTCAACCCCTCGCCGTTCATCAGGGACGAGGCGCTCTACGCCCAGTCAATCCATGAAATGTTCCTGAACTTCACCTGGGCGCCCCATTACCTCGGAAAGGTTGTTGCCTGGAAACCCGTGCTAATGTTCTATCTCTACTCGCCTGTTTCAGCAATGCTATCCAGCCTGCCAATCCCAGTCGAGTATCTCTACCGCCTCCCATCCATTGTTTTAAGCGCGCTTTCTGTCATTGTCCTCTACAAGCTGGCCCTGCAGCTCACTGGCAATGAGCGGATTGCCTGGTTCAGCGCCCTGGTTTATGCATCGCTGCCGGTTTTCCTGACCTATGCCTCAATGGTGATGACAGACGTTCCGGCAAATTTTTTCATCCTCGTTTCCCTTTATTTTTACCTCAAGGGTGGCGTTGACAGGCGTTTTTTCTACCTTGCCGGGCTGGCAGCGGCCCTTGTGTTCCTTTCAAAAACATTTCTTGCGCTTCTCCCAATTCTCCTGGCCACAATTTACTATGCCCGAAAGGACAAGCACATCATTTTCACCAGGGAATACATGATTTCCGTGTTTTTCGTGCTTGCAGCAGCCTGCCTCAACGCGCTGATTTTTTATCTCGACAGCGGCAATTACGGCATTGCCCTAATCATGAAATCCTATTACTTTGATTTCTTCCTGAGAACGAAGATTTATTCCACTGCGTATTTCAACCTGCCGGAGGCGGCCTTAGCCATGAATTTCCTCTTGTCAATAATGATGTTCCTGCCATGGCTTGGGATTTCCGCCCTTGGCCTGCGCTCATTGCGCTTGGGCGAACCATCCGACCTGCTGCTGATCGCCTGGCTCCTGCTGACTGTGTTTTTGCTCATGGGCTCCTACGGGCAGTTCTGGTATCTTCTGCCAGTTGCCCCTGCCTACTGCATATTGGCCGGGCGCGAGCTGGCCAGCATTCCCCTATCCGATGACTTCCTTGCCAAATTGCTTCTTGCCATGTGCGTCACCATTGGCATAGTGTTCTTCATCATCTCGGTTTTCCTTGGCACCACGAGTTATGCTATGGATGAACGCACTATCGGCTACTTCCTCCAGGATAAGGGCAATGTCCTTGCTATCTCCCAATACTCATCCCAGATTTTATTTTACAAATTCGCAAACTCATCCCATCCCGACTATGGCACCTTCTCATTTGTCTGGGGCAGCGAGCGCGTGAATTATTCAACCGGGGAAATCAAATCAGCAGTTTACCATTTCGAGCCAGGCAGCGATGCCAAACTGGCGGATATGTTCTTCAGCCAGGACAAGATGATAATTTCTGCTCACCAGCCGCCCGTGGCATTTGATTGGCTTGCCATAGAAAAAAACCAGAGCAGCTTCTACCCCGAATTGTCTGCAGATTACTGCATAATGGAAGGCCTGCTGAACCTTACAGATGCGAAATATGCCATCCTTGCAAGAAGAAACGCCTCACTGTGTTAGCTTGGTTTCGCAACCATCTCTACAGTCCACTATCTTTAAAAAGTTTATCAACTTTCAATTAATCAGATATGATTCAAACTTAAAGAGGTGCATTAGATGAGGGGATTGAAATTCAATGTGATTTTCGTAATGCTGCTGGTGTTTGTCGGCTTGGCAGCCGCGCAGGCCACAGGCTCAGCCGGCCTGATGTCAGCAATTGGCAATTTGTGTAAGCTTGTGAGTACTCTGCTTCCGACCGTTGCGCTTCTGATGATAATCGCGGCAGGCGTTTTGTATGCAGCCGGCCAGTTCATGGGTGCCGAGACCCGCGCAAGGGCAAGCGTCTGGGCAACAGCCATGCTCACCGGCGCAGTGATTGCCGTATTGATTGCAGTCATCGCACCATGGCTACTAAAGCTGGTTTGGGGCACTGGCGGTACAACATTCGCAACCACGTGCTGAGAATAGGAACGACACGCAATCCTCTCCTTTTTCATTCTTTTTTCAACTCTCAGTGCTAACTTTAGTATTTTTCTATGGTCCTACTGGCGGCTATCTTTAAAAAGTTTATTAACCTCTAATTAATCAGCTTGGTGCAATTCAACGAGGTGCATTAGATGAGGGGATTGAAATACAATGTAATTTTCTTAATGCTGCTGGTGTTTGTCGGTCTGGCAGCCGCGCAGTCAGCAGGCTCAGCCGGCCTGTTATCAGCGATTAAAGGATTATGTAATCTAGTTAAGACCTTGCTTCCGACCGTTGCGCTTCTGATGATAATCGCGGCAGGTGTTTTGTATGCAGCCGGCCAGTTCATGGGCGCCGAGACCCGCGCAAGGGCAAGCGTCTGGGCGACGGCCATGCTCACCGGCGCAGTGATTGCCATCCTGATTGCAGTCATCGCACCTTGGATACTGAACATGGTTTGGACAGGCGGCCTAACAACCGGTTCACTCGCAAGTATGACCTGTTGAGTGGCAAATCAATCCTCTTTTTTTTCATTCTTTTTTTCAATTCTTCTCTAGCGCCAGCTTTCCCGGCGCCTTCTTCATTCTTGCTACGCCATGCCGCAGCACCTTACAAATCAACAATTACTTCCAGGGTGGAAGTTACTTCCAGGGGGGATGTATTATAAGCATCAATTACCCAGCCCTATCATGTATTTCAGCATAGAGCCAAAAACCAGCAAAGAAGATTTGTTCAATTTTGACGAACCATATGCCGCGCTTAAGAAATGCATAGGGCTCAATGAAGAGAGATTGGTTGTTGTCTTCGGGTTGCGGCGCACTGGCAAAACAAGCCTTATGAAGGTTGTATATAATGAGCTGGACATGCCTAAAATATATATAGACGCCAGGGAGATATTCCCACTGACGCCGCTTTCAACGAATCAATATTTAGTCAGCATATTCATTGAATTTGCCAGGAAATATGATATTATTAAGGCTATTCTTGAGCATGTGAGCGCAGTTGAATTTGTGCTACGGGCCGAAGGTAAAGAACGTGAAGCTATTCTGTCATCCATCTTAAAAAATATAAATGCTGAGATGCAAAAAAGGAAGACGCACCTGGTTATATTCATAGATGAAGCCCAACTGCTAAAACCAACCGGGGCCGACAGGCTATTAGCCTACATTTATGATAACCTTAAGCATATCCAAATTGTGGTAGCCGGTTCAGAGATTGGCATACTTGAAGAGTTTGCAGGGCAAAATAAAAATGCATCATTATTTGGAAGGGCAAAAAAACAAATCACGTTAAATAGACTTAGGCCTGAGCAGTCTTTTCTCTTTTTGAAAAAAGGATTTGCACAGGCAAAAAAACAAATAAGTGAAAAAGAGCTTATGGCGGCAATAACAGAAATCGACGGCATAGTCGGATGGCTTTCAATGTATGGTTGGCATTATCTTAAAATAGGAAGCAAAAAAGCATTAGAAACAATAGTCAAGGACGGCTCAAAGATTATCGCAGATGAACTTGAGGCATTCCTTTCCTACAGGGGCGAAGCCAGGCGGAGATATCTGATTATGCTAAGAACGCTAAGCATAAGAGAGATGCGATGGAATGAACTAAAAAGAACGTTGGAATTAGAAGAAAAAAAGAAGATTAACGATTCGCATATATCAAATTATATTGAAGCTCTTGTGAACTATGGATTTATTGAGAAGGAAGGAATTAATTACAAACTCGCGGACCCGTTGCTTAAAAGAGGGTTGGATTTTGTAAAAATCTGATTACCCTTCTTTTCTCAGTTCTCTGGCTCCAGGTTTGGCGCTCTTTTTTCTCTCTTTCCAATAATAGTAGGCAAGCACCACCCCCAATGCAGCAGTCAGCCCGCCCAGGAGCATCAAATCACTCTCTTTCAGGTTGCTCCTATAGCCTACTGCCGCCTCTGAATAGACGCCCTGTGCCTTAGCCAGCGCATCGCTGTAATAACCATCCGAATAAAGCCGCTTTGCAGCCTCAAGCGCGCTCGACAGTTTCTCCTGCTTTGCCTTATCCGCCGATGGCAGAATGCTCTCAGCCTTCCCAATCGTCCTGGAGGTCAGGTTCTTCAGCCCGTCCAAATCATCCCCCAAGCCAGCCACGAGCCCAAAATATTCCTCCCGCGCCCCATCCAATTTGTCAATAGCGGGTGCGCCGCGTTCACCAGTTTTCAGCGCTTCTGTGATTTCGCCTATCCTTTTCCTGATTTCCGTCGGCGTGAGCACGAACGGATATGCCTTTTTGTTGTATTCCCTGTTGTAGGCCTCCAATGTCGCCGAGAGGTTCGCCAGTCCCTCGCCGACTTCTTTCCGTATAGCCTCTGCCTCAATCCCGATTCTGCCGCCGTCCTCAATATAGGTCTGGTTCAGCGCATCTATTGCCGTCCTTATTTCACCCATCATCCCTAACGAGCCGTTCACATCAGCGCCACCAATGCCAGCCTGCAGCCTGCCAAACATCCCATCAATCCCAGCCGTCTCGTTTGAGTATCTGGCAGGCAGCGTGCCCTTGAAAACATTATATCCCCTGAACAGCGTCTTGTATTCCTCACGAAGCACTTTGCTTTCCTGTGCTTTCAAGTCATAGAGCACGCCCTGTGCTTTCCTGACATCCGAGAGCGCCGACTTGTAATCTCCCCGTGCCGCCCCTGACTCGGCCAGCGCCTCATAGCGCTCCAGCTTATCACTATCTCCAACCGCGCTTTGGAGCGCAAGCAGCCCGGCAAGCGCTTCCGTATCATTTGCCAACCGTGCCCTCCCGGTTTCATATTGCCCCTGGTAATTGCCCTCAGCAATCCTTTCCTTCCTCAGGTTCATCAAAAGCGAAACCGCGCCTGCATAGTCTCCGCTGTCAATCAATGTCCTGCTCTCGGCATTGCCATAGAGTAACTGGAGATATTCAACCTGCGCCCGCGGGTCAGAAACAGAATAGCTGACTTTCCCGGTGAGATTCTCCCCTGGGTTTCCAACTTCAAATGTGAACACAAGCCGGCTGCCCTGCACACTTGCTTTTGCCACAATGCCGGGTTTTCCATCCATCTCAAATGCAAATGTTTCCAGCTTGGCAGCCCCTATCGGTTCGTATTCCGTGATTACAATGCGCCCGCCAAGCTGCCGCTTGAAAACCAGGCTGAAATCATAATTAACCGTGGTGTAATAATTGGATGAGTTTACGCTGTAGTTATATCTTGCAAATGCATAAGGCTCGGGCAATGCATATCCAAGAAGCAGCTTATCCCTCCCACCCAAGGCCGAAGTTATGTTTGCAACAGTAAATGTGCCCCCTGAATTTGCGGCTATGGCATATGGCACGTTTTTATTGTTGCACTCAAGCGAAACATCAATGCTTCCACCGTCTATCGGCAGATAAACCCAATAACTGCCAACCCTGCTTTCAACAGCCAATTCCCGTTCGATTCGTGCACTGTATTTGTCGGCGGAAACCGTTTCCCCATCAGCGATTGTTTCAGCCGGGATAATCTTTTTTTCAAACGCGATTTCGATTTTCGATTCCGGCTTAGCCCTGGCATAAATTTTTGTTTTCCCCTCAAATGAAACAACTTTGTCAACCTCACCCATGGCAACATCGCCCTTAAGCAGTCCGAATTCCCCGGGCACCTCAAGCACAACTTCGTCAGCACCAACAGGCAACGGGTTATAGCTTTCCACCCACAGTCCCAATCCAACCGGCTTGTCAAGCACCCGCTCCCCATCCCAAACAATCAAATACCTGGCATTTTCCTGCACTGCGGCAGCCACCGCACTCTTTCCAGCGCTCCCATGCTGCAATGAGAAAATGATGTTTTTGTAGGCGCTATCCATCTCCTTCAGTTGCTCAAATGCCGCGATGAAACCAACACTCCCATTTTTCGCAAATTGCTCATAGCTGTAAAATTCCAAAGGCAATGCCGTGTAATTCCCAAACCGCAATATATATTCCCTGTCCCCATCAAGGTGCGAATAGGTGATTTCTGCCCTGTGCTTTACGGAGTTAATCGCCTCCTGCAGATATTTTTCCTGGAGTGCAATGAACGTGCCATCTGTTTCCAGGTTCATCCTGTCCATCAGGATATATGCGCCCTCCAATTCCTTTCTCTCGGGCGAAACATCAACCCCGATGGATTCCCCAGTTTCAATAGTTTCCTTCAGCTCATTGGCTTTCACGGCAAATTTATCCTTCAATATCTGAAGGTAAATTCCCTGCGGTTTCAGCAAATCAACGCCTTCTTTTGCGGCATAATATGCGTTGAGGAGCGCCTCATAGCGTTCGCCCCTTGCCGCCGCCCCCTTGCTTTTTTCAATCAAACTGCCTGCGGTTTCATATTTTTCATTTGCCAATGCGAAATTCCCGGCAGCCACGCTCTCAGCCCCCCCCAGCTTTTTCCCAAGCTCCTCTGTTTTCAGCCGCGCCCCGGAATCAGCCTCTGCCAGCCTGATTTCCATCTCTCCTGTTACATCTGCCAGCGTCTGGTTTGCAACAGAATAGGTTTTCATGAACTGCCTATGGAGCTGGTAGGCATCGCCATACTTTTCACTGGCGCATAACCCTGCCGTCTCTTCGGAGTTGCCTTTCAGCATTCCTGCCTGGCGCTTCAGGTAGGCACTGCGATAGGAAAAGGTGCCTCCCACATAAACAGGCACAATCTCCCCGCTCCCCCTGTCAAATGCGAAATCAAACTTTTCAGGCAAATCCCTCTCAAGCGCGACTGCCCCCGATTCAATTTCCAGGGCAAGCCGCGGTTCCAATTTTGATTCGCCACGGCATTCCTCTTTAGCAGTTTCCAACGCCCCCCTTGCCAGTGCATGCAGCCCCAATGCACCCTCAACCACACCCTCATCGCCCACCAGCAGGTTCATTGTCCCATGGTAGGTGGCATCATTCTCAGCCAACCCCTCCCCCACAGGTTCCAGATATCTGATATACAATTGCTGAAAATAGCTGATGATTGTATCTGCGGCAACTGTCATGCTCACCAGCTGAAAAATCATCGGGTAGGTTGCAAGCAGCGGCCAGGTGACAATAGCCAGCCCAAGCCGCTGGTTTGCATCGGCTTGCGTTTTATTCTCATTCACAAAGACTATTGCCTCTTTGAATTTCGATTTCGGTAATAATGGCAGGTTGCTGTCCAGCAACGCGTTCAGTTCTGCCAGCTTCTTTGCAGCTTTGAATTTAATTTTTGAAAAATCGCCTGCGGGCGCATTGCCTGTTTTTTCAGCCACAGTTGAATCAGCCACCTCAGACATAACTGCCCTGGCATCCTCCCTCGCCTTTCCCCCATAGCCAGTGTCGGCAATCCCGGTTTCCTCAAGCCTGTCAACATCCCCATTCAAAAGCTCGATTGCATAATCCGATGATTCCACAGCCTGCCTGAGCGATTCGGCAGATTCCCCCATCACCGCATCCCAATCATTGGAGATGTCTGAAAAAATAGCCGATATGGCCGCTCCGCCCTGCCCAATCCCTTCAATCAGCGAATCAGCCTTCGAAGGGTCCAGCCCCCTGATATACAGGATTGCGCTTGCTTTTGGGTTGAACGCCTTAAATTTCTCCTTTGCGCTGTTCCATCTTTTGCAGGATTCAACGTATGCATTAAGTGCTATTTTTCCCTCAGCGCCGGCAGTTTCATCCCCATAGGGTTCTGGCTTGCAAGTGCGTTGGTCCACCAGCGCAGCTGAAAATTCCATCCCATCCAAGCCCAGCATGTAGGGTGAATAATAAAGTGGCGGCAGATAGATTCTTGCAACCACAAATGGTTTCACCAGCGGATTATAATCCCAGGCTTGTTTTTCCCACGGAGTTTGTACTGTCAAATTGATTTTTGAAAAAGACGGTGCGGCTGTGGCAAACACGCTTGCCGCAATTAGAAGAAGCGCAATGCACAATCCTTGTAGTATTCGCCTGCCCACACCCACAGAGAAGATATATTAACGATTATTTATATGTTTTTGTTGCGAGTTGGCAACATTTGGAGTTGTTCCGTCCCAAATCAGGCTCGCAATTAAATCAATTGGATGAAAAATAAATAGCATGCAAGATGCCGGCCGTTTTCTCGAAAAATGCGCAGAAGCGCGCGAAATTCTCCTCTCCCTATCCAACCCCATGGTTATCAACCACTATGACTGCGACGGCCTCGCCAGCGGCGCCATTGTCTACGACTTCCTGATGAAAAATGGGAAAATGCCGAAAATAATGACCGTGAAACAGCTCAAGCCTGAGAACATTTCCGGATTCGCCTCTTCATTCAAAGAGGTTGTCTTCGTCGACCTGGGCGCAAACCTGTCGGCCATCAAGGAAATCAAGACCGCGCTCACCATCGACCACCACCAGACAGAAGAGCTCGGCTATTTCCAGGCAAACCCAATGCTGTATGGGGTTGATGGAGGGAGTGAAATCTCCTCATCCGGTGTGGCATACCTGGTATGCAGTCCGGAGTCTGGAGTCTGGGGTCTGGAGTCCAGGGTCCAGAGTCTGGAGTTTCGAGACCCAAGACTGAAGACCCAAGACCATTATGCCGAGTTGGCCCTTGTTGGCGCCCTCGGCGACATGCAGTATCCCCTTGAAGGCATGAACCGCATGATTGCAGACCAAGGCATCAAAGCCGGCAGGATAGAGGAGCGCATTGACCTCACCCTCTTTGGCAAGCACGCGCGCAGCATCAGGAGCATGCTCCTCTATGCCGACCCCTATCTCCCGGGCATAACAGGCAATGAGGAGCTCTGTAAATTCATAATTGAAAGCTCAGGCATCACAGAACAACAGGGCACTAAATGGGCAAGCTACTATGATTGCCCTGAAGAGGAACGGAAACGCCTGGTGAGCTCGCTCGTGCGCTTTCTTGCCGAGGGCGGCTATGGCAAGCTTGCCAAGTCTCTCATAGGCCCGGTTTATCTCCTGCCAAAGCTCATCCCGGAGCTTAGGGAAGCACAGGAATTTTCCACCATGCTCAATGCCTGCGGCAGGAATGGTAGGTTCGACCTGGGCATGCAGCTCTGTTTCGGCAATTTCACAGATGAGGTCGCAAATCTCCTTGCAACGCACAGGAAAAACCTGCGTGATGGGATCGCATTCGCAATTTCCAATATGCAGGATCTTGGCCCATTCTACCTGATTGACGGCAGGGGCGCGATAAGCGAGAATATCATCGGTGTAGTCTGTGGGATGATTTACTCCACAGCCAGGCATGACAAACCAATCATTGGGCTGGCCAATGAGGAGATTACGAGTTCCGAGTTGCGAGTTTCGATTACAATACCCGAAACTGGAAACCCGAAACCCGAAACAATCAAAATCAGCTCCCGCGCAGCCAAGCCGCTTGTAGCCGCTGGTGTTAACCTGGGCGCCATAATGAAAGAATGCTCTTTGGTAGTAGAGGGCGCTGGCGGCGGCCACAGGATGGCAGCAGGCGCTACAATCCCAAAGGAAAAATTAGAAGAATTCCTGGCAGGAGTTTCGCATGCAATCCAAAAAACAAGCAGTGTATAATTAGCTCACGCCATCCTGCATAGGTCGGCTGGGTTAACTAGTGCAGGAATTGCCCAAACCAAGCTGATTAGGCTACAGTCTATCATAGTCAAACCACCTGGTTCATTCAAATTTCACTTTTGGAACTTCCTTTTCCTTCTCTTCAATCTTGAAGTAGTCCTTCTGTGCCAGGCTCATGAATCCAGCAATGACATTCGCGGGTATCTGCTGTATCGTCTGGTTGAACCTCATCACCGAGTCGTTGTAGAACTGCCTTGCATAGGCAATCCTGTCCTCAATGGCGGTCAGTTCTTCCTGTAATGCCCTGAAGTTCTCATTTGCCTTCAGTTGCGGATATGCCTCGGCCACTGCAAAGAGAGATTTCAGCGCTCCGGTGAGCATGTTGTCGGCAACCGCCTTTTCCTTGATGCTGCCTGCGCTCATCATGCTTGCCCGCGCCTTGGTTACGTTTTCAAATACGCTCTTCTCATGCCTGGCATACCCCTTCACAGTTTCAATGAGGTTAGGTATAAGGTCAGCCCTCTTCTTCAGCTGCACATCAATCTGTGCCCAGGCATTCTCCACCCGGTTCTTCAAGCCTATGAGGCTGTTGTAATATACTATGAATGCTATGATGGCAAGCACTACGATGCCTGCTCCGCCCAATAAGACCAATCCGACTAATCCACCAACCATTTTCTCACCGTTTAATGGATTTGTAGGTTCCATTATTTAATCCTAATGCCGGCTTCTTCAAGTTGCCATTCACGATAATTTTCATAATATAAATGCGAAATACCTTTCAAAACGGCAAAGCCATCGATTGGATCGCGCTGCTGTGCGATAGCTCGTCGAACAAGGTTCGTCGATTGAATTGACCTCCTGGTCAATAGCTCAAACAGACCTCGTCTGCTTGATGGTTCTTCGTAAAATCTGATTTTCCTATGCTTTCATATTCCTGCTTTTCAGCTTATCGCCAAACTTCGCTTTTATCATGTTAAACGTATTTTGATATATCACTAATAATAAATTACCAAAAAGTATATATATCTTAATTGTTAAAAAAGTTACATGCGTCAGTCTCAAAGGGTTACGATGGTTGAGTGGCAGAAAGCAGGGCATAGGGTTTTAATCATAGGCAATATTTGTTATCGTTGTGGGCATGCATGGAAACCTGACAGTATAGATATTAAACCAAAGGTATGCCCAAAATGTAAAAGCCCATATTGGGATAGCCCAAGAAAAAAAGCGAGAAAATGAGGTTTTCTTAATGACAAAAATGAAGGCTTTTGGAACTGGTAGCAGAATAGGGCATGACTCGTCAAATTATTATGCCAGAAAAATAAATGCATCGGTTAACCCGATTGATGCGGATGAGATTGTGGAAAACACAATCCCAGAAAACGCACTTGACAAGATTTTCTGCAAGTCTAGCGAACACATGGGCGAACTTCCGGATAACTCGGTGCATCTAATGGTGACTTCGCCTCCGTATAACGTCGGGAAGGAATACGACCAAAACCTCTCACTCAAGGAATATAGAGAGTTGCTTACTGCCGTGTTTAAGGAAGTGCATCGCGTTCTTGTGGTGGGGGGCAGAGCGTGTGTGAATGTAGCCAATCTCGGAAGAAAGCCTTATCTTCCTCTCCATAGCTTCGTGATTGAGGACATGATGAAGCTGGACTTTTTCATGCGGGGTGAAATAATCTGGGATAAAGCATCAAGCGCAGGGACGTCTATGGCATGGGGAAGCTGGCTCTCCCCTACTAATCCATCGCTCAGGGATACGCACGAGTATATTCTGGTTTTCTCAAAAGGAAACAATGGCAGGCTTAAGATTAACGGTAAACAAGGCACAATAACGAAAGAAGAGTTCGTGGAATACACTAAAAGCGTATGGACTTTTCCAGCGCAACGGGCAAGCATGGTAAATCATCCAGCGCCTTTCCCGCCTGAACTTCCAACGAGATTAATCAAGCTTTACACATTCTCAGGAGATATTGTTTTAGACCCATTTATCGGCAGTGGCACATCCGCGGTTGCTGCATTGGCGAATAACAGGCATTATGTTGGCTATGAGATAGACGAAAAGTATTACAAAATTGCCAAAAAGAGAATATGGGAACAAACTGCACAGACTACGCTTATTCCCAACATCTAATCCATCTGTCATATACGTTATATTTTGTCTCTTTTTTCTGCCAGTTAATTGATATTCGCGAAGTGCCTTTATGTTCTAACATTAAGCGAATTGCATCTTTTGAAAATTCAACACCACGGGGGTTTGTTCCTGCTTTTGGAAGATTAAGATAGCTAGCCCGTCCAAGCCTTTTGAACGCTTCTAACTGAACGCGCAGGGGAATAAGGAAGAAACTATCTAACTCCTTTCCCCACCATATCTGAACAAGCAATATATCACATTTTGGTTTATAGTTGTTAAGGGAAACCTTAGAACTCGCCGCATCTACGGCCCAAACCGCCTTTATACCACCGTTCTTGGTTATGGTCTTTATTGAGAGACCTTCGCCAGTAACTATAACGTCAATTTCTGGTTCAGTAATGGGAATTTGTGTATCCACTGCATTTTCCCCAAATTTATGGATAAGTAAGGCAATTATTACTTTCTCCCTCAAAGAGCCGACTTCCATGCCAATTTTGCCAGCGCGGGAACTTTCCATCTCTGCAATCCGAAAAAGATTCGGCAATCTTTCCTGGATTTTCTTAACTAAGGCGGCATCTGCAAATAATTTGGCTATTTTACGCATATTGAAAAGTCGGAAACAAGCCTTAAAAACCTGACTTTAGGAGCAAGACCGATTAAAGGAGCAACGCCGAACCAAAGTGAACCTTTTTAAACACCCGCAGAGATAATATATCAAACTCTACTTTCAATTACAATCAAAAGTTAGAGCTATGACCCTTTAATGGAGTTAAAAAGAACCAGAATGAGGCTTCTTCGGCGCAAGCAGAATGAAGACTCTTCAGGGTCTTTTAGAGGTGAGTTTGAATGGCATCATATGTTACATCTGAAACCCCAAAAGAAGTAGTGAAAATGGCCCTCGACATGCTGGCAGTCGCAAAAGACACCGGCAAAATCAGGAAGGGCACCAATGAAGCCACCAAAGCCATTGAGCGCGGCGACGCAAAGCTCGTCCTTATCGCAGGCGATGTCGAGCCCGAGGAAGTTGTCATGCACCTCCCCAAGATTTGTGACGAGAAAGGCATACCATTCGTATTTGTTCCCACCCGCAAGGAGTTGGGTGCGGTAGCTGGCCTTGGCGTAGGAACCGCGGCTGTTGCAGTTAACGAGCCTGGCAATGCAAACGAGTTGCTCAAAGACGTGCTTGAAAAAGTTTTCCATGGCAGGAAGGCTGCCGCGGCAGCTCCGGTAGCAGTGGCACCTGCACCCGCAGGCAATGTGAAGAAGGAGCCCTCTCTTTCACAGAAAGAGAGCCCTCAGGGAGAGAAAGGTAAAGGTGCAGAAAAGAAACCCAGAAAGAAAAAAGAGGAAAAGAAAACTGAAGCTCCAAAAGAGGGGGAATGATGGTCTGGAGTCTAGGGTTTTGAGTTCCGGGTTTCGAAAACCGAAAACGTGATATTATGGCAGACGAACCAACCCATGTTGAGATTGTCGAAGTTGTTGGCAAGACTGGAGTCCACGGCGAAGTTTACCAGGTGCTCTGCAAAATCCTTGAAGGCAAGGACAAGGGCAGGGTCATCAGGCGCAATATCAAGGGCCCGGTGAAGGAGCGCGATGTGATAGTGCTCATGGAAACCGAGCGCGAAGCCCACGATATCAGGCCAAGATGATGGTCTAAGGTTCAAAGTTTAAAGTTCAGGGTCTAAGGACATTTTGAACCTTAAACTTTAGAGCAGTAACTGGACGCTAACCCCTACCCGATTTATCGGGTGGAACGCACCTGCTACAGCGTCCAAATAATAGAAGAGTTGACTGGCAGGAAGCGGGCGAAACGAATAAAAGCAATGGAAAACGATAAGGACGCTATGAGGAGTTACAAATGTCGTGTATACCCTGGCAAAACGCAGGAGAAAGAA
>MNVF01000066.1 GCA_001871535.1 Candidatus Micrarchaeota archaeon CG1_02_49_24 | reverse complement strand
GCCTGCTGGCATTTCTCCTGTTGGAGAAATTCTCGTCGACTGTTGTCGACGATCGCCTGCTGGCTTTTCAGATGCTCCTGTTGGAGCATATCTCGACAACTGCGGTCGTCGATCACCTGCTGGCAAAAATCTCGACGGCTGTTGCCGTCGATTTCCTGTTGGAAGAAAGCTCTTGAATCCGTTGATTCAAGAGACCTTCGGGAGAAAGAAACTACAAGAGATAGAAAAGAACCCTCAGAAAGAGATAAGGTATAAGTGCAAAATGTGAAGACTTGAAGACAGCGTCACTAGGTGGCGCGGAAGATTTGATGACCGTTTTGCCAACGGCAAAACTTAAGACATGAGGACAGGATATGACACAGCCAGAAAATTCAATTCCAGTGATGGTTAAAAAAGCCAGGAACGGCTATGTCAGGCTCAGCTCTGCCAAGCATGAGGAGCGCATCGCCATCCTCGCCAGATTGAAGCAGGGCCTGCTGGTGAAAAAGGACCAGGTTTTCGAAGCCAACAAAACCGATTCTGAAAAGGCCGCCTCAAAGAAGCTCAGCGGCCCGCTCCTGCAGCGCCTGAAAATTGATGAAAACAAAATAAATTCCCTTGTTGCCGGCATTGATGAGCTTATCGCAAAGGAGGATTCCATCCTCCAGGCCCTGGAATCAACCCAGCTCGATTCAGGTCTTGACCTTTACAAGGTTTCAGTGCCCATCGGTGTCATCCTGGTGATATTCGAGGCGCGGCCTGATGTGGTGGTGCAGATTGCCTCCCTGGCAATCAAGAGCGGCAATGCAGTCATTCTCAAGGGTGGCTCAGAGGCAGAAGAGACAAACCGCAAGCTGGTGGAGATAGTGAAGGATGCGCTCGGCGATTTCAGGGATGCAGTTGACATCGTCTTTGAGCGCGAGGACATTGCGGTCCTCCTTAAGATGGACAAGGAAATCGACCTGGTGATTCCCCGAGGCTCCTATGAATTGGTGAAATATGTCCTGGGCAACACGAATATCCCTGTGATAGGGCATACCGCAGGCATTTGCTCAATCTACCTGGATGTGGATGCGAACAGGGAGACTGCAGTCTCGGTTGTCATTGATGCGAAAACCCAATATTCTGGCGCCTGCAATTCGGTTGAAACCCTGCTTGTGCACAAGGATGCCTGTGAGCGCGTGCTCGTGCCTGTGCTCAAGGAGCTCCAGGGCCATGGGGTAGACGTCAGGGGCTGTGCTAGGGCGGTTGCGTTTGCAGAAAAGAGCGGCATGAAAATCTCCAAGGCAAAGGCAGATGATTTTGACACTGAATTTTCAGATTTGGTCCTGGCAGCCAAGATAGTCGATTCCGTAGAAGATGCAGTTGAGCACATCAACACGCACGGCTCCCACCACACGGATTCGGTGATCACCACCAATCGGGCATGTGCAATGATATTTCTCAAGGGTGTTGATTCTGCGTGCGTGTTCTGGAATGCATCCACCAGGTTCAGCGATGGCTACAGGTTCGGCAAGGGTGCTGAGATAGGCATAAGCACCGGGAAAATACATGCGCGCGGGCCCGTGGGCATTGAGGGCATGCTCACCTACAAATACATCCTTGTTGGGCAGGGACAGACTGTCGAGCCCTATGTCACGGGCAAGGCGACATTCACGCATAAGAAATTGGAAAGCGGCTTGACACTTGATTGAAGGCGGTTTCTGGCATGAAGAATTAGGAAGTATTGTGCAGTTAGCTGGTACTTCAGTTTTTATGGTTAGGAGCTATGCATACTACTCCAATATTGAATGGCGGGCGTTTAAGTTTTTTGACTAGTTTACCATAATGTCTATCTGTGCGTCTGTCCATTTTGCAGTAAGATATTGAATTTTTTTGTTCACGAGGACCATGTCGTATTCTCTTGGCCTCCCGATAAAACTCGCTCAAGAAGTCCAGTTTGCTCAGTAAGTCTTAATCATGAAATAGGGGAGAACCCCCTATTAGACATTTCTGAGCAAAGTTCCCTATTCCAAAACCATTAAATAGTGCTTTCACTATATAATTAACTATGAAAACAACTATCGAATTAGTGGGATATCCAGAAATCGTCCTCGAAAGGGCGGTTGAGGTCGGCATTGCTAGGTCAAAGACCGATGCGGTTCGCCTTGGCGTGCTCGCACTCAATCAGCAGTATCACCTGTTAGAGGGTTCTGCTGAAGACGAGTTGGTAATACGGAAAATGCGCAAAATGGAAGAAGAAAACCGCAAGGCCGGGAAAAAACCTGAAACAATGGCGCAGGTTCTGGCAAAATATCCTGACCTGAAGCTTGAGAAGTGACTGGTAACTGCAATAGCAGTAGATGTGATTTTCTGCAAGGCTACTCAGTTGGCTACGAACCTGGATGGGATAAATATTTTTCCGGGCTGGACAAATCAGTAAGGCAGCGGCTATTTAATAAAATAGTCCAACTCAGAACAGGGATATGCGGCCGCCACTTAAAGCATGGTCTGCCCTTTTTTGTGGAAGAGGTTGGCGGGTATAGGATAGCTTACACATCTGATGAAAAAATGAAAGCCCGGAGGGTTTTTTTCGCAGGCAGCCATAAGGATTATGGAAAATGGTACAAAAGCCAGTAATCCTGAGGTTTTTCATTTCAATTTTATCTTTTTAGCATCCTTCAGTGTCGTTATCCGCTCCCTTGTCTCAGTTATCGCTTTTTTCTCAAGCACCGCTGTCAGGAGCTGCTCCTGCTCGCTTGCACTGCCCATGATGCTCCCATCGGGTTTCACAATCAATGAATACCCGTGGCAGTCGATTTCAGGCAAAAGCGCATTGCACCCGATGGCATAGGCCTGCAACTCAAGCGCCCTTGCCCTTACGAGCACTTCCCACTGGGCAATCCGCTCGTGGAAAAAGCAGGCGCCTATCACCATGGCATCTACGCCTGCGTATTTTTCGAATATTTTCGGAAATCGGACATCATAGCAGATTGCCAGGCCAAAGGTGAACCCATCAAGCTTAAAGGTCGCAGCCCTGTCCCCCGGGGTAAATATCCTATCCTCACCAGTTACTGGGAAAAGTGCGGCTTTCCTGTATTTTGCCACCACCTTTCCATCAGAAAAAACGCAATAGGTATTGTAAAATTTCTTTCCATCTCTTTCGAAAAAACCTGCAGCCAGCGCAATCCCTTCGGTTTCCGAAATCTCTTTCAGCCCGCGGAACGGTTCGCTTTTGTTGTTTGCCTCAATGGCAATGGCATGTGCGTTCGTTAGGTCATACCCAATGAGTGCGGCCTCTGGGAACACCACGAGCCTGCAGCCCTGCCAGGCCGCCTTTTGCGCAAATACGGAAATGATGCGCAGGTTTTCCGCTGATGATTTGGACAATTTGGGCTGGGCGCATGCGATTTGAATCGTTGCTCCTGTGCTGTCCATGAGTTTGTATGCCTGTTAACCTTTATTAAATTTACCTGAGAAAACAACGTAGATGGCAAACTCAATTAGAACCAATGGAAACAATCTCCTTCAAAGCATAGTCCAAAATATATTTCCGCCAATCGAGCGCCATTTTCTCTATGCCGTCGCCTGGCTGCTGTTCATTGTCATAGTCTCTGTGAACGTCTATCACAACCTGGAGGGCTGGGACTGGCTAAAAAGCATCTATTTTACAAGCGCAACCATGACCACCGTAGGCTATGGGGATGTCGTGCCCCAAACAGACCTTGGCAGGATATATACCATAGCGCTGATGTGGATAGGGGTTTCAACCGGATTCTACGTGCTCACCACGCTCGGGCCATTCAGGGTGGGTGGCATATTCGAGCGCTCAGTTGACAGGATTGCCGCGCAGGTGGGGCTTGACATTGTTGAAAAAAGGGGTCCGAACTACCCTCCATGTGAGACACCGAAAACCAAAACCAAGGAACCGCCCACGGGCTAACGCACTCGCACTTGGAACTTTTGAATGCTCATTGAATCTCCCTCCTCTCTCATCAGGTATTTCACTGTTTTCGCAAGCAGGCCCAGGAACGAGCCGGCCATCATAGTGATAAGGAATGCCCCGGTCTCACCCTGAACCGCCAGCAGGAGCAAGCCGCCCAGTCCCAGGGTAAGGGCAAACCCGCCTGCTGCCCACAGTGCATCGGTCATAAGCTTTTCCGTAGGCATGCGCACATCGCTGGTCGTGGCGAACTGATAGACCTCGAGGCTGTTTGAGAGCGCCGTGAAAAACAGGCTTGAGATGAAAAAGAACAGGGCAGGCTGCCCTGATGAAAGCATGCCAAGAAAAAGGGCGATTGTGCCGAGCAGGCTGGCTAGCCATGCCAGGATTTTTTTTGCTGAATAGCTAAAATAGCTGTATCCTGGAAACATGGTGACTTCATCTCAGGATTTCTTCAATCCGTAACAACCGGTTGTACTTGGCAGTGCGCTCCCCCCTTGCCGGAGCACCTGTCTTGATGTATTTGGCATTAATGCCCACGGCAAGGTCTGCAATAGTGTCATCTGTGGTTTCACCTGACCTGTGGCTCACCACCACATTCATGTCATTCCTTTTCACCAGGTCAGCCGCAGCCAACGCTTCGGTGGCAGTCCCGATTTGGTTCACCTTGAGCAGCAATGCGTTCATGGATTTGCGCACAATGGCAGTTTTGATGCGCTTGACACTTGTCACTGTCAAATCATCGCCCACAATCTGAACGCCAGCATTTTTTGATTTCGCAAGCAATTCCGCATAGGCATCGAACTGCTCCTCAAAAAAGGGGTCCTCGATGCTCATGATTTTGTAAGTTTTTATCAAGCCAAGATAATAGTCGAGTAGTTCACCTTCGCCCATGGTTTTTCCATCGATTGAATATTTGCCGCTGTTTTCCTGATAGAACGAGCTTGCAGCGGCATCAAGCGCGATGCCTACTTTAGTTCCATAGCCAGCTTCCTCAATGCTGGCAGCCAGCATGTCAAGTGCCTGCGAGCATTTGCCGATGGGCGGTGCATATCCTCCCTCATCGCCCACATTTTTTGCGCCGATACCGTATTTTTTCGCAAGCGCTGTGCCAAGGACATGGTAGATTTCGCACAGGACGCGCACCCGCTCCCTGAATTCGCCAATGCCGCCAGGCACCGCCATGAATTCCTGCATGGCCAGGCCGTTGCTTGCGTGCTTTCCTCCGTTTATCAAGTTGGACATCGGCACGGGCAAAGATTTCCCGCCTAAAAGTTGAAATATCTCTTTCCCTTTTGCGGCAGCCGCGCACCTGAGCACCCCGAGAGACACGGCAATCATCGCATTGCCACCCAAATTTGACTTGTCATCCGTGTCGTCGAGGGCTATCATTGCGTTGTCGCATTGCGTCAGGTCGAGCACCTGCCCAACCAGCGCTTTTTTTATTCTTCCATTGGCATTTGCAACGGCTTTCAAAACGCCCTTCCCTAGATAGCGTTTCTTATCCCCGTCACGCAATTCCTTTGCCTCGAACATGCCTGTGGAGGCGCCGCTGGGCGCAACGCCCCTTCCAAAAAATTTCCCTGAAAAAACATCTGCTTCGACCGTCGGGTTGCCCCGCGAATCTATTATTTCCCGCGCTTTGATATTGGTGATTGTATCATGTGGCATAGGACTCCCCATGTATCTTGTTTACATATTAATTTTAAAATTTCACATGTTTAGTAATAAATGTATGATTCTCCAAAATCGCAATGCACATTATCTTGTTTACAGCTTGTTTTTGATTACAATACTATCTATGCTTGGCTGCGGGGGAGACGGAGATGGCGATGATGGCGATAGTGGGGGCGGCAATCTGACAAACGGCACTGCCATCCAGGCACAGTCACTGCTCATCAGGCCCACGGGCAGCGCACAGGTGACTGTGCCTCTTGAGAGCGCCCCTGGCTGTTTCGGGGGATTGGCCTCATTCAATGTCACGGTAAATTTCACGTATGTCAACGGACTGAACCAGAGTTTTATCGGCAAAAAGCCGCTTGTGGTGAAATGCCCATGAAAAATACAAAAGACATGCGCGCCCAGGCATCAATCGAATATCTAGCCCTCTTGGCAATAGCCCTCACGCTCTGCCTCATAGGGCTTTACGCAATAGGCGCGAACAAGGCACCCAACATGAGTGAGAAAAACAGCATTGCCTACTGGCAGTCAACCTATCCCATCACCATAGTGTCTGCAGGTGTTGCAAACAGCACCACCCTTGTTTTGACCATCAGGAACAACTGCGACAGCACCATTGCCCTGGGCCAGAGCGCTATCATAGTGACTCAGGTGCAATAAACAAGTAGGAATTTTTTCTTATCTCTTTTTCCTAATCAGGCTCATGAATTCCTCCCTGAGTTTCTCATTTGCAAATTCCCCAAAATAGGACAGCGTCACCATTTCAGTGTCATGCTCCCTCGCACCCCTTAATTGCATGCACATGTGGGTTGCCTCAACCAGCACAATTACGCCCTTGGGCGCAAGCTCACGGTTCAGGTGGGCTGCAATCTGCTCTGTGAGATTTTCCTGTATCTGCAGCCGCTTTGCGTAATATTGCGTAAGCCTTGCCAGCTTGCTGATTCCGATTATCCGCTCATTTGGTATATATGCGATGTGCGCCCGCCCAAAGAACGGCAGCATATGATGGGAACAGAGCGAGCGCACGGCAATATCCTTCAAAAGAACGATTTTGCCATAGCCATTCCTTGGGAAAAATGTCATCCTGGGCGGCTCATTGTAATGGCCAACAAGCAACTCATCCACATACATCCTGGCAATGCGCCTGCAGGTGTCCTTCAGGTCAGTGTCCTTGGTGTCAAAGCCCAATGCCTCAAGAAGCTCAATTACCTTTGCCTCGACATTTTCAATTTCTGGCTTTTTTAACCGGTCAATCTTCATCGTAATCACCCAATTGCTACCAGGTTGCCTCAGCGTAGGAACTCCCGGTTTCCCACACCCTCACTATAAACTTAGCTGTCGGGTTTGCTTTCCGTGCCCTCTTTTTCAGCTCCCTAAGCAGTTCGCATGCAAACATCTCAGAAGTGGCTGGCTGGAACAGGTCATTCAGGAATTTATGGTCATACATTTCAATGGTTTCCCCTATGATTGAATAGTCAAGCACCATCTTCTCGGTGTTCAGCTCGCCCTCGGCCCACACTTCAATTTTATAATTGTGGCCATGAATTTCATTGCACTTGCTTTTGTAGGGAAGCCCAAGCTTATGGGCACAGCTGATAGTTTTTACCTTATAAATTTTAACAGAGGGCATAATACAGTTGGAGCATTTGGAGTTTAAAATTAATTCCTAAGCGCTAATGTAAGCGCTAATGAATTGGATCCTAATCGTCCGAGCATCTGCCAATCAGCGGTTTTGCCCCAATGATTTTCAGGTCTCCAAGCTTCTGCGTGCTGTAGGTTATGTTCACTTCAACGGAGAATGTCGTCTTGCAGTTCGGAAGGAGGTTGGTGGATATCAGGACATTTTTCCTGGTTTGTGATGGAATGACCACCGTGGTTCCTTCCGGGCTGCCGTGAAGCCCGTCGAGAATCTGCGGCCCGGTGGTTACGACACCGCCAGTGCCTATGCTGATGCCTCCGCTGGGAATAGTAATGGTTTGGTCCCCGTTATTGGCAATGACAAGCGTAATGACACGCCAGCTGAGATAGTACCCGTCCCAGTATTTGTAATCCTCAATTGCCAATGGGTAAACTCCGGTTCGCCAGTATGCCCTGCTGACTTTTTCCTGCGAGCTGGTGTCGCCACTGCCCTGCGAAATTACGCCCAATGCAATCAATGCGATTATAATCGCGACAGCAAGTATAACAAGATATTCGGTTGCTCCCTGGCCTTTCATGTATCCCATTCCCATTTGAACACCAATTATGTCCTGAGATTACTAATTACTATTCATGGGATAATGCTTATTAATTGCAGGATTAGGCGGATTGGGTTCAATTCTAGCAGCTAAGTACCATTTCGTTTCGCGCTTCGTCATCCAGCGTAGAAAGGTTTTAATATAGTCGAAGTTTAATATTTTGGAGGGGCAATTCAATTAAAAATATCCGAATTTGATATTTATCGGGAGGCCAAGAGAATTGAATGCACCAGTTGGCGCATAGCTCGAAAAGTCCTGCGGGACTTTCCGATACCACCTGCTTCGCAGGTGGATGGATTGGCAGTGGCCTCGCGAGAATTCAAGGGCAACAGTCCTTGAGATTTTCGCTATCAAGCGAAAACTGGATTTGCGAATGAGCCTTCATACCCTGCACATTGTGCAGGGTCTCTCGCATCAGCGAGAGAGGCTCTTCGGAAAATCTGATATCTAATTCAGTAACGTAA
>MNVF01000028.1 GCA_001871535.1 Candidatus Micrarchaeota archaeon CG1_02_49_24 | reverse complement strand
GTTGCGCTGCAACTTCGAGTAGGACGTGTGCCAGCAGGTCTTTAAAACGCAATTGGCGCAACATTCTATACCGGTATTTCGGGCACCATTCGAGATGGTAAACCAACTGCCCGATTCCATGCGCAGAATACGACGGTACTGAAACATAGCTTACGCTGGACATAATGACTCCTCCAGCGGCGTAACAATGGCCCGCCCGCTAGGGCGGGCGCGCCGCTGGAATAGGTATTTTTTAAAACTAGAAAAAGCAGGTTGATTCATCTACGGGTTAAAACCCGTAGGTTTCTCAATCCAGGTCTCTAACATCGCCTTCATGGGCTCCAATGTGGTAAGCGGCACTGCCGTCGGGCTTGTTGTGAAGACAGGAACTGCCACCCAGTTCGGCGGCCTTGCGGCAAAAGTTTCCGGCCAGGCAGCCCGGACAAGCTTTGACATCGGCGTGAACAAGTTCGTCATCCTCATGATATGGTTCATGGCAGTGCTGGTGCTCACCATATTCGCCATCAACGCCCTGTTGAAGGGCAACCCGATTGAAGCGCTCCTGTTCTCCCTGGCAGTGGCAGTGGGCCTCACTCCTGAAATGCTTCCCATGCTCATTACCGTGAACCTCTCAAAGAGCGCCCATGCCATGGCAAAAAAGAATGTGATTGTCAAGAAGCTCAGCGCGATACAGAATTTCGGGGCAATGGACATCCTCTGCACAGACAAGACAGGCACCCTTACGCTGGGAGAAGTCATCCTGGAGAAGCATTTTGACCTGGACGGCAGGGAGAGCGAAGCGGTGCTGATGGATGCCTACCTCAACAGCTATTTCCAGACAGGACTGAAGAACCTGCTGGACAAGGCAATCCTGAAACACGAGCACCTCTCTGCCAGGATTGTAAACAGCCACAGGAAGATAGATGAAGTGCCATTTGATTTTTCAAGGAAAATGATGTCTGTGGTAGTCGAGAACAACGGCCGCCATCTTCTCATCTCCAAGGGCGCTCCCGAAGAAGTAATCAAGCGCTGCACCAAATACGAGCGCGATGGGGCAGTTGAGGTTCTGGCAGAGGCTCATCACAAGCTGTTCCTTGGCGCTGCCGACAAGCACAGGAACGATGGGTTCAGGGTGCTGGCGCTTGCATACCGCGAATTCGCACCCGGAAAAAAAACCTATTCCAGGGATGACGAGTGCGAGCTTGTGCTGAAGGGGTTCATGATTTTCCTTGACCCTCCCAAGCCGACTGTAAAGAGAGTGATTGAATCGCTGCAGAAGCTCGGAATACTATTCAAGGTGCTCACCGGAGACAATGAGCTTGTCACTAGGAATGTGTGCAACGAAGTCGGATTGGATCTGAGCGCCGGAGGCATTGCCACAGGAGACATGCTGGAAGGGATAGGTGACAAGAAGCTTAGTGAACTCGTTGAAAAGACTTCGGTTTTCGCGCGGCTCACGCCCCTGCAAAAGGAGAGAATCATACATGCGCTGAGGAAGAACGACCATATCGTTGGCTACCTGGGCGATGGGATAAACGATGCGCCTGCCCTCAGGGCGTCTGATGTAGGCATCTCGGTGAACAATGCGGCTGACATCGCCAAGGAAACCGCAGACCTCATCCTGCTGAAGAAGAGCCTCACTGCGCTCTGCGACGGCGTGGTTGAGGGAAGGAAGACCTATGCCAACATACTCAAATATGTGAAGATGGGCGCCAGCTCCAACTTCGGCAACATGTTCAGCATCACCGGGGCCAGCTTATTCCTTCAGTTTCTGCCCATGCTGCCCATCCAGATTTTGCTGAATAATTTCCTCTATGACATGTCCCAGATGGGCATACCAACGGACAATGTGGACAGCGAATACATCTCAAAGCCGACGCCCTGGAACATTGAATACATAAAGAAAGTGATGATATTTTTCGGACCCATAAGCTCGCTCTTTGATTTCATAACCTATGGTGTGCTGCTGCTGTTCAGCGCCTCCCAGCCGCTGTTCCACACGGTGTGGTTCCTGGAATCCCTCTGCACGCAGACGCTTGTGGTGCATGTGATACGCACGGCGAAGCTGCCATTCCTTGAGAGCAGGCCGAGCAACTACCTGATAATCACTTCGGTGGCTATATTGGTTGCCGGTGTTTCCATCACCCTGTTTCAGCCGCTGGGCAGCCTGTTCGGGTTTGTGGCGCCGCCGCCGGAATATTTCCTCATCATTGCCGGGATTGTCGGCGCCTATCTGATTTTAGTGCAGGTGATGAAAAGCTGGTTTGTAAAGAAATACGGATGGGCATGAGCCTTTTCTTTTCAACAGAAAAGAAAAGCTTCGGGAAAAGAAAACTTTGGGGTTTCTCTTTTTAAGAAAGAGAAACCCCCGAAAGAGAAAAATCTATAAGTGAAATATGAAGAGGCTTGGGGAATCGTGAGCTATCGACAGCTATCGAGCGGACAAAAGTCCGCTAGAGCTTTTCGCCCGCAGGTGCATTCAAACAGAATGACGGCGTGCATGCGTGAGCAGTCGGCTCGCAGAGGAGAGCTTTCCGCAAAGCGGAATCAGCCAGGCCGTCTTCGGTTTCATCAACGGGAAGACCAGTTAAGACAGGTTAAGACCTATTTCAATATGCACCGGTAAATATTCAGGTTTCCGGCTGTGAGGTCGCACTCCTCGTTCACATTGCAATCAGAGTCAGTGATGCAATAGCCGGGCATCTTGGTGCACAGGTTGGATGAGATATCGCAATATTGCCAAGCGCTGCAGTCCAGGTTTGTGTTGCAATAGCCCCGCTGGGGTCTGCAGAGATGGGCGCTGCCGTCGCAGTATTCATATTTGCTGCATTGGGTGTTCATTTCGCAGTAGCCGCGCTTTGGCACGCAGTTGTTGGTGGCCATGTCACAGCTTTGCCATTCATAACAGTCTGAAACCGTGTTGCACCTAGTCGGTGCAGCCGTGCACCTGTTCAGGGACCTGTCGCACACTTCCCAGGAGGCGCAATCATAATCACCGTTGCAGAAGCCAGGGCGGGCCACGCAGTATTGGGATGTAGTGTTGCACAGCTCGTGCTTTGCACAGTCAACATCTATGCTGCACCTGCCGTTCAGCGGATAGCATGTGAGTGTCTGCACGTCGCAAAGCTCCCAGGAGGCGCAGTCGCTGTTTTCCCTGCATCTGCCAGGCATAGGAGCACAGGTATGGCGCTGGGGGCTGCATACCTCAAACCCGGCAGTGCATTGGTCATCGGAATCGCAGAAGCCTGATTTTGGCCTGCACAGGTTTGTGGTTTTCTGGCAGACCTGCCACCTTTCGCAGTCGCCCTCCATCCTGCACCTGTCAGCCTTGTAGTCGCAGGTATGCGAAACAATATTGCATTCCTGAAGCGTGTCGTTGCACTTGGCGACCGTGTCGCAGAAGCCCGGTGCAAGCACGCATTTTTTCACTGGTATGTCGCACACTTCCCATTTCTGGCAGTCCTTGTTGGCAGAGCAGCCGCTCTTGGTGCCGCAGCCTGAGCCAAGGATTGGCAAAATCACGGAGAACGAGAGGAACAACAGGAATAGGAATAATGCGGAACTGGGTTTCATAGCTAAGATTTACTACGAGAATGTTTTAAAATGAACGCTCCAGATCTATTTCCTGTCACGCCTGGCCGCACCAAATAAGTGGCTTCCAGTCACCCGGTCAAGCACGAACGCCAGTCCCGCCATGGCGCCGATGGCCGCAACCACTGCAAAAACAATGCTCATGCTGCTGTTGTTTATATCGGCGTATTTCTGGCTGATTCGGCCGTGGGCCTCGAAAGCGAGCTGAAAGGCGCGCTGGGGCTCGCCAGACAATACATTTTCTGCATTGCCCACCATGACAGCTTCGAGCGAGACATCCGGGTTAAATAGGCCAGAGGTTATCTCGCCAATCATCTTCCTGGAAGAATTGATGAGCTGCCTGGTGGTATCAACAGTCATTGTCAGGTTTGAGACTGAGGCATTGGAAGCATCCAACCGTGCAGTGGCATTTGAGAGGCGCGATTCAAAAGCCTGAAGGTCGCCCAGCCTCAGCGAATCTTCTGCCTGAGAAAGGGATTGGTTGGCTGCTGCCAACTCGGACAGGTGCGGCTGAATTACAATATCGCTCAGGTTGTATTCAATCAGCGTGAGTGAAAGCAAATCAACCTGGCCATAGGCATTGGAAAGCACCTCGGACAGGTTGCCAGAGCGCTGGAGGAAGATGGCACCCTTGGCTGAATCTATCCGTGCCTTCTCTGGCTTCAGGAAAGCGAGTGATTCCCTGGCGTTATCGAATTGCTTGGCTTCTGCGAACCCGTTCAGGCCAGCCACGCCCAACCGGAAATCAGTCAGGTTCAGGGGAGTGCCAAATTTCTGCTCGAATGATTCGTATTCCGTAAGCGCTGACCCATAGGCCACAGCCTGGCTGAGGAAATATGCCTTGAGCTTGCCATTGATTGAATTCAGGGAACCGAGTGCCTCGGAATAGGCCGTATCGCTGTCGCGCTTTGCAGACTCGAAATCGAATTTTGTCAATTCATTATACGCACTTGCTGAATAGAAATAGGCCGCAGTATCCTCACTGATGCCGTATTTCAAGGCAAAGCTTTTGAGCCGGCCGAATTCCTCAAGCGTCTGGTTGACCTTCAGCAGAATTTGGAAAATCTGGCCAGCATCGGTCTTTGGCTGACCGGTTGGCGCCACAGCGGAATTATTCAGGGCTATGGGCTCAGCCAAGCTGTAGGAATAAACCTTGATAGCACCGTGGCCATTGTCCGCCACATAGAGCAGCCCGTCTTTTGCATAAACACCCATCGGGTCGACGAGCGGATCTGTGATTTCTCCGAGCACGTTATTTGAGCGGTCGTAGGCTATGACCGTGTCAAGCGATATGTCTGAAACAAAAATTATTCCGTTCTCAACTGCCACCCCATAGGGGGTCACAAGGTTGCGCAGGGAGCCTACCCCGATTGATTTCACAAAAGTGAAGTTGCTGGTGAAAATCTTGACCCTGCCATTGCCCTGGTCGGCGATATAGAACTCCCTGGACTCCGGATCAACATCTATATCAGTCGGCTGGGAAAGCTGATTGTCCATACTCCCGGTGTTTAGGAAATAATCGACATAGGCATAGGTGTCAGCACGCACCCTCGTCACCTCATTACCCTTATAGTCCAGGATATAAGTATAATTATCCAATTTTGTAACAGCCCTCGGTGAGGTAAGATAGGAGGCACCTACGTGGTTCTTGAACCCACTTTGGTAGACCTCCAGCGCACCCTGGTTGTTTGCAAGATATATTGTTTCATCGCCCACTGTTCCAGTGGGAGACGGAACTACATAAACCCCATAAGGCTCAAATGGAACGCCAGCCTGCTGCTGGGTCAGCTTGCGCACAACGGTATTGCCGGAAAGCACTAACAGCGAATTTGAGTTGGGGTCGCTGACATAGGTCCTGTTATCTGCAACGAATACACCTGCGGGATTCCTGAAGGCATTGAACTTATCCAGAGAGTCTTCTCCGGTGCCGTTCAATACCTTGACCAATGTGAAACCTGCAAATGAGGAGTTCGCAAGAACGGCTAAGAAAATAAATGCAAATAGGAAATTGGATGCAGTTGCCATAGCAGTTCACCACAAGCACAAATGCTTAAACTTTAAACCTTAAACCAAAATAATATTAAATACTAGCACTTCTGGCGGTGTTCAAAATAGACAATATTATACTTATGGATTTGGATGGCGTGGTTTATTTCGGCAGCAAAGTGGCAGCCGGGGCATGCGAAGCCATGGCCTACTTGCGAAACCGCAAGCTGGAATGCTATTTTGTCACAAACAACTCCACACAGACCAGAAGGCAGTATGTTTCAAAATTGAAGAAGATGGGAATAGCTGCTGACGCCGGGCACATCATCACATCCGCCTATGCAACTGCAGGTTACATTGCCAAAAATTTCCCTGGCGCAAAAGTTTACGTTGTGGGCGAGCATGGCCTTAAATACGAATTGAAACGCGCAGGGATAGCCCTCACAAGCCCGGAAAATGCGGACACAGTTGTCGCAGGGCTTGACAGAAAGCTGGACTACGGGAAAATCTCCGATGCTGCAACTGTGGCGCGCAGGGGCAGATTCATCGCAACCAACACAGATGCGACATTCCCTGTTGAGAACGGCCTGCTGCCCGGCTCAGGGGCAGGAATCAGCGCCATTGCCTGCGCCTCCAGAAACCCTGATGTTGTGATAGGCAAGCCCAACCGGCATATCTTCGAACCGATTGAAACGATACATGGGCACAAAAACGCAAGGTATATTGTGGTGGGCGACCGCTATGAGACAGACATAGCATTTGCAATGGAAATCCGCGCGATATCAGTTTTTGTGGAGGACAGCCCGATAAACAAACTGGCTGTCGAGCCTGCAAAGTTTAAACATTTGTATCCACCGGATTACACCATCAGGACAATAGCCGGCCTGCCCAGATTATTGGAGAAGATAGTATGATTGGAACCCCCGCCTGCGATGTGATAATCCGCCAGTGCACCATCGGCAATATCGCCAATGCGCCCCTGAAATCCTGCTTCCTGGACACCATCACCGAGTTCTGCGGCTACAACCAGCTGAACACGCTCACCTATGCCATAATAGCGCTTGTGATGGCCTACCTTATCTACCGGCTCTTTGAAAAGAAAAAAATCGCCATCGATTCCGAATTCATCCAGGGGATTGCCTTCTTTGTGCTATTCGGCTCCACCATGCGCGTGATAACAGACGCGGTGACAACCGGCACCTGCCCTGCCAATGCAATAACCACCGTGCACCTATACGATTATTCAATCTTCACTGCAACTCCCGGCATATATATTATTGTAGGGGGCATAACGCTCGCAGCGCTTTACATCACACACGTCATTCTCAACAAAAAGGAATATTTCAAATACATAGGCGGGGCGCTCTTCCTCGTTCACGCCCTAATCCTCCTTTCATACATAACATGCACCAAGACATGGCTTTCCAACCTGGCATACGGTGCGGCTGCCACGGCCCTTGCGCTGGCAGGCACCGCGATTGCCATAACCATCCTGAAGCGCACTACAGGATATTTCAAACAGCTGTCCCTGCAGGCGCTCCCTTCATTTCCAAAGCTTCCGGCAGTTGAGCAATTTGCTGTGCTTGCGGTATTCGCCCACGCGCTCGACGGCGCGGCAACCTATGTGATAATCGACATCTTCTCAAATGCAAGCGGCATGGTTTACTTCGAGCAGCATGTGCTGCCGCGCTTCCTTGCGTCCACGCCGCTGGGCTACCTGCTGTTTTTTTGCATCAAGGTGGCAGTGGCGGCTGCGGCGGCATATTTTGTGCTGAAGGACGACTCGGTCAGCGAGGATGAGAAGAAGTACATTTTGCTGATAATCATGATATTCGGCCTGGCGCCCGGGGTCAGGGATTTGCTGAGAATGATTGCCGGAGCATAACATTTTTGCATGTAGGGTGATAACTATATGAGACGTACACCACGGGATACAGAAAAAATTAAAGCACAAATCTAAGAATGATTCTTTGGTGATTTTATGTCATTGCTGTTGCTTGCCGGGCTGGGATTGGATTTCGGTATTTCAGATGAAAAACTAAAACAGATTGAAAAATGCAAAACGATTTTTCTTGAGAATTATACGAATCTGGTTTCAAAAGGTGAGATGGGCAAACTAAAAACAATCTTTCAAAAAACAAAAAAAGGAATTATTGTTTTGGGAAGAGAGCAGGTTGAAAATGAAAAAATTATTTTAGATGCGATGGCAAATGGTGATGTTGCCCTGCTTGTGAGCGGCGACCCTTTGATTGCAACGACGCACCATTCGCTTGTGCTTTCTGCGAAAAAAGCAAACCACAAAACCAAAATCATCCATTCCTCATCAATCATTTCCGCTGCCATAAGCGAGAGCATGTTGCAAGTTTATAAATTTGGGAAAATCGTTACCATCCCGTTCCCAAGGAATGGGTTTGACCCAACTTCACCCTATGAAAATATAGGATTTAATCTGAAAAATGGATTGCATACCCTTCTGTTGTTGGACATTGATTCTGAAAAAGGGGCAATGCCTCCAAATGAGGCTTTTGAAATTTTGGAGGGCTGGGAGAAGAAACTTAAAAAGAAAGTGATTACTGAAAAAACAAAATTGCTCGTGCTGTCATCAATTGGGAAAGATGATTCAAAAGTGGTTTATGGAACGATTGTGCAATTGAGAAAACTAAAGTTCAACAATCCGCCCCATTGCCTTATCCTTCCTGCCAAACTGCATTTCATGGAAGAGGAACTACTTGCCTTTTTTTGCCTTAACGGATAACATCAGATTTTCCGAAGAGCCTCTCTCGCTGATGCGAGAGACCCTGCACAATGTGCAGGGTATGAAGGCTCATTCGGAAATCCAGTTTTCGCTTGATAGCGAAAATCTCAAGGGCTGTTATCCTTGAATTCTCGTGAATTGGCGGCTTGGCATTCATCCCCGCCCGAAGGGCGGGGTATTCTGCCAATTTCACGATAAACTTTGAACCCTAAACCCTGAACCAATTTAGCCGACTTTTATCTGGCCCATCAGCAAGAATCC
>MNVF01000106.1 GCA_001871535.1 Candidatus Micrarchaeota archaeon CG1_02_49_24 | reverse complement strand
GTACGTCAATAATTTCCTGGATTTGGTTGCGGATTAAGATGTCAAGGAAGGAATCTATGTTCTTTCCCTCATAGCCAATGGTATCAGATTTTCCGAAGAGCCTCTCTCGCTGATGCGAGAGACCCTGCACAATGTGCAGGGTATGAAGGCTCATTCGGAAAATTCTCGTGAAGTTGGCGCTTGGCATTCATCCCCGCCCGAAGGGCGGGGTATTCTGCCAACTTCACGATAAACCTTTGAAAAACTTTCCTGCATCCAGCCAAGTTCAGCCATACGCATGAAATAGGCATTGGCATCAACCCCAAAAACCATGAACGGATTTTTTGAGAGAAAAACTTTAATCATTTTTTCTGTTTCCATCATTAATTGTCTTTGTTTGGGGCTGGGTTTTCCAAGCTGAGGATGTTGCTCTAAGAGAGGCTCTTTAAGGACAAAAACCTTCGCGCCGGCAGTTTTTGCGGGAAAATCATCCGGTAACCGCCTATTGCTGCTATGGCTATACCAGCCACAAAGGCAGCGTCCCAGATGACATCACTAACACTGGCTCTGGTTAATCTTTTCATGAATATAGTATGGTCGCATATACTTAAAAAACAAGCATAGTAGTAACTTCGAGGTAAATTATTTGCTCAACCCGAAATGCTCAGCCACCCGGGTGCCCCAATCAGACCTTAGCCTTAATTGAGCTTCAAGCGCTGCTTTTGAGGCAGAAAATATCCTGCGAAGTTCGGCCAGCGACTGCATCCATAGATCGCTGGCATATTCCTTCTCTGCCTGCTTATACCTGCTGTCCACCTGTGCCAATTCCAATTGCCTGAGTTCAATCTCTTCTGCCAAATGACCCATTGCAAGCGCATTAATTTTAGGGAAATGATCGCGAAACACACCCACCAGCACCGGGTCCATCTTCATCACACTGCTGCCAGGAACAACCGGATTTTTGGTTTCTTTCAAAAGAATAGTGAGTGCATTGATTAGCCCAGTCTCCTCATCTGGACTATAACCCCGCTTGGAAGCAAGTGCATCAAAAACATCTGCAACCGCCATCAGCCGCCCTTCGAATGGCCATTCACCCTTGGATAGGTCGACAGCATAGGGATGATGAAACTCTGTGGCACGGCGCGCTAACATAGTGTCAAACCCAGTAAATATTATCGACGAGCCATATAACAGATGGCCACGCATTTCTTGCATCTGCTCGTCGTTGAGCCTGCCTGGATTGTTCAGGATACCCGAATCAACATGCACCTTTCCGATGTCATGGAGTTCCCCAGCAATGAATAACTCGTACAGATCTGAGTCAGTGAACCCTATCTTGCGATATCCCCTTCCGTGTTCATCCTGTTTAATTTCTACATTTAGGCCAGATATGAGGAGCGGCGAGAGCACTTTGGCAAATGCCATCGCATAAACGCCAACCATGACCCCATGAAGTGCTGTGTAGGGATCCTTGAGCTCAAGGGCTGCCAAGTGCGAACGGGCGGTGGTCCAGAGCCAAACTCTGCGGGTGTGAGTGAAATCATCAGCTCTCACCGCACCCTCACCAGCAGCCTGCCTGAGCACTGTAAGCACCTGTGACCCAATGATGGCACCTGCGCGGTTGCGGAGTGGCTCGCCACGCATGTAAAAATCCACGGACTCGCCAGTCTCTGAATGGGCGCCATAAGGGCTTACCAGTTCAAACTGCGTACCATCCTTCACAAGTGCTTGCATATGCAATTCAATTCCGCTGCGCGGGCTGCGGCCACAATGCCATATCCTGCCAATCCTCTCGAAATCACCTGGAAGACCGTCACCTATGTAATCGACAAACCGCCCAGCCTGATTTAACAAAGCCACTCTTCTGATTGGTCTGGAATATTCGCCAGCACCAGCACCCATGAGGTGGTTTTCAAAGAGAGTGGCATGTCTACGGAGCTCCCGGACCTCAGGCCGAAGAGCACGGGTTCTCAGCCGAACAAAATTCAGGAGATTCCGCAGCCTCCCAAAAGTAGGCACGGGAATATGCGGCATGCGAAGCTGAAGCCGACTAACTGGAGCCAAAACTTGTGGTTGGTCGACCATGGAATCAGGTGGTTTACTTTTTGCGCCGTTGCATTTGTTCCATATTTTTGCGCATCATCTCCTGCATCTCAGCAGGGGTCGGCGTGCCCATGGGCACTGGTCTGCCGTCGCTGCCAGCAGACAGACCACAGCGAGAAACAGGATTGCACATGGGCATTACCCCAACTGCGGTTGTCGTGCGTATCTTCTCAGCCCTGGTCGCTTTTATTTTGACTTTTTTTACAGGCTTCGGCTTGCGGGACTTGCCGTTTCGGCTACCAGCCACTCGTTTCTTTGGCATACAGCCACCCCCTATTTATTGAAATCTGATTCCTGATAAGATTATTTACCTTACAATTAGATTACGACCAGCACAATTATATTATTTGTTGTAGAAACGTAGGTAATGCGACCATTTAATTCCATATCCAGCCATAGAAAACTTGAGAAACACCCCACCCCAGCAAGCCCGGATGCCAATTACCACACAACAAAGAAATCGCTTGTTGAATTCCACCTATTCAGGTGCACACCTGAGGCAGGAAAGCATGCCACATATTTGCTCGAAGGGCCGGGCGGCAGGTTCTACCATATCCCGGCAGTTGGCGCAAGGGTCATTTCGCTTCTAAGGAAGCATAAATCCATAGGAGAGGCGGAAAAAAAATTGGAACCGATGGGCGCCGGCAAGTATGACGTGGCTGCCTTTGTGCGGTTTCTTGCACGGGAAGGCTTTGTCAAAAAGATAGATAGAAAACCAGTGCACCCAGTGCATGAAACTGGCAATGCAGCCCATGCATTCCATGACAAACTCCTGGTGCCCGTGTGGTTGGCGCGCAGCCTTTTTTCGCCAACAATGTTCATTGCCTATGTGCTGGCCGTGGCCGGTGCCGCTGCGCTCCTTATATCCGGCAAGGTGCCAATTATATTCAGCGATTTCTTCTTTACGGATTCACTGATACTCTATGCGATAGTTTCATTTGCAATTACATGGGCGCTTGTGCTCATGCATGAATTCGGCCATTATACCGCAGGCGTGTCAGTGGGCATACGGCCGACATTTGGATTGACCCGCAAACTCAATTACATCGTTGCCTATACCGACAGCACCGAGCTATACCGCGTGGAGCCTAAACAGCGATTCCGTCCATATCTTGCAGGGATGTTCGTGGATTTGCTGGTGCTCGCGCTCTGTGTTTGGGCGCTGTTTTGCATCGGCGCCTGGAAATTGGCCGGCTGGGCAATGATTGCGCCGCTGCTGACATTCGTCATGCTGATGGAATTTTTCTCGCTCATCTGGCAGATGTTGATTTTTCTCCAGACAGACCTGTATTACGTGATTGAGAATTTCCTTGGCATAGAGTATTTGCACAAACATAGCATATCCTATGCCACGGAAATTGGGAACTGGGCCATTGGCAGGCATAAAAAACCACCTGGAAACCATTGGGGCATTTACCTTGCATATATACTCCTGCTGGTGACCGGAACCATTTTCAATCTGGCAATATTTGCAGAGGTTGAATACGATATTCTTATGGCATTCGTTTCGAAAGCCCAGGAAGCGCTCACATCAACAAGCATCATCCACGCGGCTGATGCCATATTCCTGCTGGCGTTCCTGGCGCTTAATATCTGCCTGATACTGGGCTCGCTCATTCCCTCATCATCGCGGTCAAACCGGTCCTGACAAGTTCCTTTATCCCGAATGGCTTTATCAGGTCGAGGAATGCATCTATTTTTTCGTAATCTCCTGTGATTTCAATAATCATGCTCGATTTGCCCACATTGACTATCTTTGCCCTGAATATGCCCGCATAGTTCAGGATTTCGCTCCTTGAGACGAAATCCGGCGAGTGCACCTTGACAAGGGCGATTTCCCTGACCACGCTCTCCGTCTCATTGACAACTGAAACTTTCAGCGTCTCCACTAACTTGGAGAGCTGCTTGACCATCTGCTCAACGATTTTTTCATTGCCTGTGGTGGTGATGGTCATGCGCGAGACGCCAGGGGTATGCGTCTTGCCGACCGTGATGGTGTCCATGTTGAACCCCCTGCGCGAGAACACTCCTGCTATGCGCTGGAGCACGCCGAACCTGTCCTCCACCAGCATGGAGATTATGTATAATTTGTGACCGATTTGATTCGCTTCTTTTCCATTTCTTTCAGTAGCCATAACCTCACCTTTCTAATATTTGTATTCATGCATCTTCTTCACGACATTCGTGCATGCCTTGGAGGGAATCATGCCGCTGTTGCTGCCTCCGGGTGGGACCATGGGCAGACAGTCCCATTCCGGGTCGATGTCAATCTCCAGCAGGAAGAGATGGTTTGCCTTGAATGCGCGCTCAAACCCTTCCTTTATTTCACCGGGCTTTTCGATGCGGACGCCTTCGCCACCATAGGCTTCTGCCAGCTTGACGAAATCCGGGCTCTGCCCAAGGTGAGTGCCGCTGTATCTCTTGCCGAAGAACATCTTCTGCCATTGCCTGACCATGCCAAGCCAGGAGTTGTTGAACACTGTGATGACAACTGGCAGGTTGCTCTCGACTGCCGTGGCCATTTCCTGGTTCACCATGAGCAGGCTGCCGTCGCCTGAGATATCTATGACGGTGGCATCAGGCCGGGCTGCCTTGGCGCCTATGGCTGCCGGCAGACCGAACCCCATGGTGCCCAGCCCGCCACTGGATATGTATTTGCGCGGGCCGTCGACCTTGATGAAGTGCATGGCGAACATCTGGTGCTGGCCGACCTCGGTAACAAAAATGGAATTCTTCGGTGCGCACAGGCCCAGCTCGTAGAGGATGCGCTCTGGCCTGATTGGCGTCTCTTCATAGGCATAGTTGCAATTGCAGGCCTCCTTGATGGCATGCACGCGCTTCTTCCATTCAGTGTCTGCAGCCTTTGCATTGAGCTTCTTTAACATTGCCAGCAGGTCCTGGAGGACAAGCCTGGCATCGCCTACGATTGGCAATGTGGCAGCGACATTTTTGCCCAATTCGGCTGTGTCTATGTCTATGTGTATGATTTTCGCATGGGGCGCAAATGTCTGCACCTTGCCTGTGATTCGGTCGTCAAACCTGCAGCCAACCGCAAGTATCAGGTCTGCGTTCTGTATGGCATAATTGGCAACCTGCCTGCCATGCATACCCGGCTGGCCCAGGTGAAGGGGATGGTTCTCGTCCATGGCGCCCTTTGCCATAAGGGTAGTGACTGCCGGGCAGGCAAGCATTTCCGCAAGAGCCGTGAACTCCTGGTGGGCACTGGAGCTTATGAGCCCGCCACCTCCGAGCAGGAGCGGGCGCTCGGCATTGACAAGCATCTCGGCTGCCCGCTTGATTTGGTTTGGGTGGCCCCTCAGGTTCGGCTGGTAGCCGGGAATGACTATGTCATCAGGGTAATTGAAGTCAATGATTGCGCTCTGCACATCCTTTGGCAGGTCAATGTGGACAGGGCCTGGCCTGCCGGTGTGCGTCAATTTGAATGCCATCTTCAGTATATGCGGCAATTCATTGGCATCCAGCACCTTGAAATTGTGCTTGGTAATTGGCATCATTATGCCGAAGAGGTCAGCTTCCTGGAAGGCGTCGTTGCCTATGAGGTCGGTAACCACCTGGCCGGTTATGGCAAGGATGGGAATGCTGTCAAGGAACGCGTCGGCAACTGGCGTGGTGAGGTTGGTGCCGCCTGGGCCGCTGGTCGAGACGCAGACGCCGGTCTTGCCAGAGGCGCGCGCATAGCCTTCTGCTGCATGGCCTGCACCCTGCTCATGCCTGGTGAGAATATGCACCAAGCCTGTTTCCGCGGCTATTTCATCGTAGAAGGGCAACACTGCACCGCCTGGAAAACCGAACATGTGCCCTATGCCTTCCCGCTTGACAGCCTCAAGGACTGCTTTTCCTCCTGAGATTTTCATTTTGATCACCACAAAGATATTTTGGGAGTTGCATGAAAATATAATAAATAAATTATACTGAGGGGGATAAAAAATATATGGGAGGTGGTTGTGTGTGCTTTGAATGCGCCAACTCGGCGCATAGCTCGACAGCAACGCTGTCGACTGCTCAGCGCAAAGCTACAGCCACGCTTGCCACCAGCACCACTGCCAATAATGTAACAAGGATTTTTTCTAGTGTGCCGGCGAACTTCAGACAAAGTGCCTTAGCAAAATTAGGGGTTTCCTCTGCGGAAATGCATTTGCAGGCAAATTGATTATCTTCTGGCATGGTAAGACTTGATGAGAATGGAATTTATATAGATTTGGGTGGCCAACAAATTAGCATGCCAATTGAACTTTTAGCTCCTGCCGGAAGCCCTGCTAGCCTCAGGGCCGCAGTCGAGGCCGGAGCTGACTCTGTATATATGGGCTCCTTCTGGAACGCCAGGATGCGCGCCAGGAATTTCACAAAGGAAGAGCTGGCAACGGCAATGAAATACTGCCGCGCTGAGGGCGTGAAGGCGTATATTACGCTGAATACCATCATCTTCGAGAGCGAGCTGAAGGCTGTTGCCGAATATATCAAATTTGTCTATGAATACGGCGCTGATGCGCTCATATTGCAGGATTTGGGCGCTGCCAGGATTGCCAGGGAGGCTGCGCCCGGCCTTGAATTGCATGCGAGCACACAGATGTCAGTGCACAATTCAAAAACCGCTAAATTGCTGAAAAAAATCGGGTTCACCCGCCTTATCCTTGCAAGGGAGCTTTCCATCGGGCAGGCGGCCGCCATAAAGAAAAACGCAAACATTGATGTTGAAGCATTCTGCCACGGGGCATTGTGCTATTCCTATTCGGGCAAATGCCTCTGGAGCTATGTGCAGACAGGCAGGAGCGGCAACCGCGGCGTCTGCTCCCAGCTTTGCAGGTTTCCCTGGAAAGCATATTGTGATGGCAAACTTATTCGCAAGGGCTACCTCACCAGCACAAAAGACCTGAACTTAGTGGGCTGCGTGCCTGAGATTGAAAAGACTGGCATTGATTGCATAAAAATTGAGGGCAGGCTCAAGGATGCGCGTTATGTGAGTGCGGTTGTTTCTGCATATAGGAAGGCAATCGATGGGGGAAAGGATGCCTTTGAAAGCCTTGCCATGATTACTTCCCGCGGCTACACCAGCGGCTATCTTTTTGGAGATGCTAGGAGGGAAAAACTTACCAACCCTGACAGGCCTGCCTATGGCGGAATGGATATAGGCAAAGTGGTGAAGGTTACGCCAAATGGCGCACACATTAAGCTCACTGGCATTTTGAAAAAGGGGGACAGCATACGCGCTTCGAGCTCGGGCAAAATCATCAGCATTTACAGGATGTATGTGGGGGATAAGGAAGTTGAGTCTGCGGATTCGGAGTGCGCGCTAAGGATAAAAACGCTGAAGAGGGGCGACACGCTGGTGAAGGTTGAGCGCGCGAAAATCGAGGATGGGTTTTTGAAAGGCGTGAACGCGGAAAAGGTGCGCAAGGGAAAATCATTTGTGATTGCAAAAAAAAGATTGAATTTGCAGGTGCATTCCGTTGATTTTGATAAAATAATCTCATGGGAAGCTGCCACACATGGCATACAAGGTGCTTTAATCGACACGCCGAGGGTCGTTTTTGATGAGGAAATTAATGAGGTGGAGGAAAAATTGAGAGAGTTGGCTGAAGGAAAACCCTCGGCCTTCCTGGTTTCCGAGCCTGCGCTGGTTTCGGATTACCCAACGGTTGTGAGCCAGTATGCAAATGTTTCCAACACGCTGGCTGCGCAGGAATGGGCGGATTTGGGCAGGGGCAGTGTGAAGGGGATTGTGGCTGCAATGGAAGTGAATCAGAAGGATGCGCTGGCAATGGGGCTTATTCATTTTACAGGAAAAAAGATTGAGCTTGCAATTTCCGAAAATAACCTTTTCAGGGAGCTTGGGTTAGCTGAGAAACAGGCAGCGGGCTGCAGGCTGGAGCTGGAAGACCCGGGGGGCAACAGGTTTCCTGTTAAGCTAAGGGGTGGCAGGACGGTGATTTATTCACCGGCACAGCATAAAGGTTAGTCGCTAACGGTCTTCCTGAATTCCAGATAGGAGTAGACAAACAGGAAGACTGCCACTGCAAGTATCGGTATCATGATGAGCCAGATGGCAAATGCTGGAAACACAATGCCAAGGAGCGCAATGATGCCAACTGCCTTGAACAGTTTTCCCCTGAGTTCATGGGTTCGCTTCCAGACTGTTTCATGAACACTCCGAGGGCTAAAGCCCTTCTCAGCAGACAAACTGGCTTTAGGCGGGAGCATTCCTTCCTGGTGCGCTTCGCTAGATGGAACCTGCGACCCAGACCTTTTGCAAACATGTCGAAGCGACCGAGACCCACAGGATGTTGCGTGGTCGTCTCGGCTTAGGTTTTGCTCATCGGCAGACCCAAGTGGCAAAACTCGCTTCAACATGTTTGAGCGACCCGAGCCTTCATGGAATTGTCCTGTGGCTCGGGCGTCGGTGCTCCTACTATGTGCAATCTCGGAGCACTCGTTCCAAAAGGTCACCGCAAGCTGGGCGGTATGAGGCTCATTCGAAAATC
>MNVF01000025.1 GCA_001871535.1 Candidatus Micrarchaeota archaeon CG1_02_49_24 | reverse complement strand
TGAAGTTGGCAGAATACCCCGCCCTTCGGGCGGGGATGAATGCCAAGCGCCAACTTCACGAGAATTCAAGGACAACAGTCCTTGAGATTTTCGCTATCAAGCGAAAACTGGATTTCCGAATGAGCCTTCATACCCTGCACATTGTGCAGGGTCTCTCGCATCAGCGAGAGAGGCTCTTCGGAAAATCTGATATTCAGGTTAAAGCCCCGGAACCCTTTCGTTGGCTTGAAACCTGCCAGGAACTTTTCATATTCGCTTATTTTTGCGCCTGCAAGCTGGATTTGCGTTGGCGTGGTATTGAGAATGAGGATTTTTTCCAGCTCACCTTGTTTTTGCCTGGCCAGGTTAGAAACCCTGGCTATTCCAGTGAATGTCAAATCCGCGCCATATTTGTGGCAGAGCATGCGGAATAGGTTGTCGGCTATTCCTTCCATCGGGGCAAGCATGAGCTGAAATTTCATAAAAACACCAAATTGGGAACATTATAGATATTTGATAAACCTATCCAGCACAAACTGGACAAACGGCTTCTCGTCTTTCTTTTCAACCGACCTTATGATGGCATCAAAGTACGCCCGGGTGTCTTTGGATATGTTGACAAGCGGGTAGCCAGAATCAAAAAAGGCCTTGTTCAGAAGAAGCCTGGAAATCCGCTTGTTGCCATCTTCAAAGGGATGTATCATGTAAAACCGCAGGTGCAGAATGGCAGCCAGCTCTATGGGGTTAAGCCTGCCTATCCGCGTGTTGTACCATTCAACGAGCCCTGTAACCAACTTTTCTATTTCCTGCGGAGCTGGCGGCCTGAAGCCTATTTCCTCTGCCTTTTCATAGCTCTTTAGGTAGATGTATGCCTGCTTCGTGCGGAACCTGCCAGGATTCTTTTCCCTGTATTCGGCCATGATGATTCTGTGGAGCTCAAGCACAAAGCCCTTCGTCAAGCCTTTCCTGCTTTCCTTGACATACCTGAGGCCATTTATCATATCCAGGGCCACACGCAGGTTTTCATCTCGGATATTCCGGACGTTTTTCTGCCCGAACTTATATGCCAAGCCTGCATCCTGCCTGGTGATTGGCACACCCTCGGTAGAAAGCGTGGTATAGACAAAATTCACAGTGTCAATTTCGTCCTTTTCATCCCGTGCTGCCTTTCCCAGCATTTTCATCTTGTCTTCATGCCTTCTTCTGATTTTTTCAGATTCGATGAGTTGCTCTCTTGTTAGGTATAGGTGCTCCGTGGAGCCAAACAAGTCACTGTATATCTTGTCCAGCAGCCTCTCCCCGGCTTTCCCAAGCTCTGTTGCCCCTGGCACCCTCTTGCCAAGGAAAATCGAGTAGACTTTCGGCTTTTCCAGCCGGATGCTCTCCTCCAGGTAATAGTAATCCTGCCCGTTAACCAGCTTTTTTCGCGTTCGCATGAAAGTATTGGGCAGGGAACCTTATTAATACTTACCACACATTTCTGGATTAAATGTATGCCTAAAAATTATCTCAGAAGAGTTTAGCACACATTTTTAAAAATAATGTAAGGCAAATGAGCGGGCAACAAGAATTATCTGTCAATTTTTCAGCCTTTCAATCAGTTTTTTCACATCCTCAGCTTCAACCCTGAGGCGGTATTGGCTCATGATTTTGCCAAGGTTGAATTCGTTTTGCCTGACGACTTTTTTCAATTCGTCATTTAAGAGAATGGTAAGCCCTTTCTCCTTAACTTTCTCCTCCAAACTTGCGGAGGGGTATGTGAGCGCCAATTTCAGCACTTCTGGGATTGCATACTGGGAGATTTTCCCTTCCCCATAGAGCACCAGCACGGCCCGCATCAGTTCTTCGGAAAGCTGCACCCCTTTCCTTCGCAAGGCAACCACAGTGTCAGTGAGAGTGGTGGCAACGGTGACAGGGTTTGCTTTCTTGTGATATTCGTAAAACAACTGCAAGTAGGGTGAACGGATGATTTTTCCAGCGAGGTCGTGGCTCAGCAATTTCGCCAATTTGGCTTTCTCGCCGTCCAAATCCAATTTCTTCAGCTTCGCATAGGTTTTTTTGTCAATCACAATCGGATAAACATCGGTTTCCGGGTAGAGGCGCGCCTTGCCAGGCAGGGGCCTGAGGAAGGAGTTTGAGCCGTTTGGCAATGCCCTCCGTGTCTCTTCCAATACGCCAGGCTGGTTGATTCGCTCAACCACCTTTTCAAGTGCCAGGGCAGCATTTTTCTGAGTGCCGAGGGTGAGTATGAATGCATCCCTCTCCAAACAATCCAATCGCCTGCGAATCTCGGCTATTTCATTTTCGGAAAACCCGTATTTCACAAGGTTTTCATCAGAATGCAGAATGCCAGTGGTGCCATAGAATTTGGCATAGTCGCTCAATTCCGTGCCAAACCGCCGCTCAGGCTGAATCTCAGTGCCCAATAGCCCGGCATATTCCTTGGCTTTGATGGCAATGGCAAACTTCCCTTCTGCCAGCGCCTTTGCCGCAAACTTGCAGGCGGTTTGGGTGAGAATATCGGAAACATCGGTGATTAAGGGAACGATGCCGCCAATCTTCCGTTGCTTCTTGGCGATTTCGGCCATCGCATGTTGCCTAGTCGCTTCATTGTCCACAAGGGTAGGAATCAGCTCCAGCTCTTGGGTGCCCTTAATCTCAACGCGCGCGCCTTCCGGGATGGAGATGTTCACATCCTGCCTGATGGAGCCAATGCCTCGTTGGGCCTTGCCTGTGAGCCGTATGAGCATTCCCAAGTACTCTGCAACTTCCCGTGCCTGCCCGCCATCCTTAATATCAGGGCTGGTGGCAATCTCAATCAGGGGAATTCCTAACCTGTCCAGGCGATAGATAGTTGCCTCTCCGCTTTTTTCCACAATGCCTGAGCTCTCCTCCTCAAGGCAAACGGTTTGGATGGCTACTCTTCCTTTGCTGGTTTCAATGTAACCGTCAGTGGCAATCAGCATGGTTCTCTGAAAACCTGAGACGCAGGAACCGTCCAGCACCTGCTTTCTCATTACCTGCACAATATCCACGGGCTTGCAATTCAGGCTCTTGGCAACCCAGAGGCAGACTTTCAATGCATCCGCATCAAGCTCATGGGGCGGCTCCTCATCCAATTCAACCAGGCAATTGTTCTCATAGATTTCATAGGTGAAATTCAGGTCGCGGGATTGCTCAAACCTGGCAGACCGGTCCCATTCGCCGAACTCGCTCTTCACAGGGTGCATGAGCCGCTTGATGGTGCTGATTTTCTTTGTGTCAATGCTCGCAGCGCACCTGCAGAAGAGCTTGCCGCTACCTATCCGCTGGTGGATTTCCAAGCCGACTTTCAAGCCAGATACTGTATGTTCAGCCATCTTAACACGCCTTTTAGCTGTTTCCAATTACTCATCAATCAGCAAACTTCTTTCAGTGATTTCTCCTGCGATATTTGTTTCCATTTCCTTTTTCACTTTTGCATATTTTTTCTCATGGCCAAGCACCCACATGAGCTTCACAAGGGCAGTCTCCGGGGTGAAATCACAGCCATCGCCAATCACGCCGATTTCCTTGAGCAGCCTGCCGGCGGAATAGACATTCAGGTTCACCCTGCCGAAAATTGTCTGGGGCGCCATCACCACCTTGACATCGCTGTCAATCAGCGCCTTGAGATTGCCAATCACTGGCAGTGCCAGTTTATCGTTTGAAGGGTTGGTTGAAACATGGCCGAACCCGGTCCCTGCCACAACTATGCCGTCATAATCAGCGAACTTGTCCACCAGCTGCGGCTTTATACCGGGGTGGGCATACAGCAGGCCCACATTCCCATTGATTTTATTGTCAAACTCAAGCTCTGGGGAATTGCCACGCTTGTCATAGGATGAAAGGGGCTCGATTCTCTTTTCCTTAGGGAATATTTTTGCAATCGGCAGGCGGTTCACGGATTTGAAGGCATCCCTCCTGGAGGAGTGCAATTTCCTTACTTTTGTGCCAAGGTGAAGCAGGCAGCTGTCGTCATTGACAGTGGAATGCATACAGAGGGAAACGGTTGCAATGTCGCTTTTGGCAGCAAGCAGTGCGGAAATCAGGTTTTGCCTGTTGTCGCTTGAGCCACGGTCCGGGCTTCGCTGCGCACCCACAAGCACCACTGGCACAGGCAATTTCTGCAGCATGAATGAGAGCGCCGCGGATGTATAATGCATGGTATCGGTGCCGTGAAGGATTACCACGCCGGTGCACCCGCTTTTTATCTCCTCCCGGATTTCCTCTGCCAAAACCTGCCAGTGTTTTGGGGTTAAATCTTCTGAGAGGATTGAGAACACGCTCTTGGCCCTGATGGGGGAGATTTGGGCTATCTCCGGGAACTCGGAGAGCAACTCATCCACATCAAGCACTGGAAAGACCGCGCCTGTGGTATATTCAACCCTTGAGGAGATGGTGCCACCTGAGGAGAGGATGGAAATTGAGTTGCCATTGCCTGCAGCATCCTTTGGGGCTGGCTTTCCCTTCTCGCCATTCTTCTTTGAATTCACCTGCGGGTGAATAGCTCTCGCACTGTTGTGCTCGATTGCCTTCTCAATAAGCTGGAGGTTGTCAATATGGCTGAGAAGAATGCCAGTGTTGTAGCCGTTGGAGAGTTTCAGGATGACTGCGCCGTTTTTGCATTGGATGAACGCGCCCTCGTAGCGCGTTTCACCGCACACCAGGCGGATAATGTCCTTTTCAACGATGGTTTCAGGGACTTTGTCAAGCGGCATAGAATCACAGTAGAATATTCACTCGAATTGTTAATAAATTGATTGATAGACAGGTGGAGTAACCCATTTATTCACCTAATATCACCTAAACAAACTATTATATATATATATTACTGATATCTTATTGGTGGTTGTGATGATGGTTCGTATTGGAATGTTAATAATTATCGCTCTTGTGATAGGTGTTGGATCAGTCTTTGCTGCGTGTCAAGTTCCATCTCAAGGATTACAGGTATCTGTTTCTCCAATAACATTATCAATACCCAACGGACGCTTAGATTCAGTGGAATTAACTGTAAAGAACCCAATGACGCTAACTGCTGGGTCTGTATATGTCAACAATGAACCAGTTATCACGTTATCACCATCTCAAACTGGGGTTATTAGATACCTGTGAGCGCACCTGCGTTGGGTTCTGGCTCTGGTACATCAGTAAAGGACTTTGATGTAATGATTGTTGGTGAAGGCAAGTGCTGGGACAAAACCATGCAAGTAGCAGTCTCATACTTCCCTTCACAGGAAGAGATAGCTGCACAGCAGACCAGAGCAAGTGGTATATGCCCCATAGTTTATGTCATGGGCGCATTTTTGTTTGTAGGCGTATTCTTTTCAGTCAAAAGAAGCCAATTTTCTTGCTAACGTAAACGCCATCATCAGCATAGCCAAGTTTCCTGTAATATTCCCTGGCGCCCACACCGCTAATCACCGTGAGCTTTTTCATGCCTGCCTTTCCGGCAATGCGCTCTGCCGCTTCCAACAGGCGCTTGCCAAACCCTTTGTGCTGCGCGGTGACACGGTTTCCGGTTTTCAGTTTCGAGCCTCTTGTCTCGAAATCTATCGGGCTGCTGCCAGATATCAGTTTCCAGTTTTCGGTTATGCCCATTTCGCTCCCATAAACGTGTAATTCCCTGATTAATGCGGTTTTAGGTGTGATTTCCTTTCTGCAGTTTTTTCCATTTCCCGGAAAGCGCAATCTGGCGAAGCCGATTAAAATATCTTCTTTTGGCTCAATGAATTGCAAAAAGATTTCTTTTCCTTCACTGGCATTGTATTCAATCTTTTTCAAAATGACATTTTTAAAATTGATTTTTTTTCCTTTCAAACCAATTTCCCTGCACCTGATGCACCTGCAGCGGAGTCCTTTTGTTTTCAATTTCGCATCCACTATCTCCCTGAGATTGCCTTTTTTCACCCCTGCCTCAATCAGGTTGGCAGGGATGTCACGCTGGATGCGCATCACCCGCACGTATTCAGGGATGTATTTTGTGGCTTCGGCAAGCACTTCGGCTGCAGTTTCTGTGTCGTAGGGAATGTATTTGCCTTTTTTCCAAAGCTCATAGAGCCCGGTGCCTTTCAAAACCAGGGTTGGATAGATTTTCAGCATGTCCGGCTGGAAGCGCGAATCAGTGAAAATGGTTTTGAAATAGCCAATGTCTTCCTTTGGAGTTGAAAACAAACCTGGCATAATATGATAACATACTTTGAGCGCATTATCCTTGCAAATCCGTGTCGCCTCAACGACATCATCAATTGTATGCCCTCTGTTTACAATCCCATAGACCCTGTCGCTCAATGCCTGCACGCCCAACTCAACCCTTGTAGCACCACAGGAGTGCATCAAATCAATGTGTTTTTGCCTTGCGTAATCAGGGCGGGTTTCAAAGGTCATGCCAATCACGCGGTTTTTTGAGAGTTCGTTCAGTTTTTTGGAGGCTTCGAGTGTCTTTGAGAGTTTACCGTTGAAAGCATCATAGCATCTTTTGACAAATTTTTTGACAGTCTCCGGCTTTTGGGCAATGAACGTTCCGCCCATCAGAATCAATTCGCATTTGTCAGTGACATGGCCCATCTCATGGTATTGCCTGAGGCGGGCTTCCACCTGTGAATATGGGTCGAATGAATTTTGCTTGGCGCGAAGGGAGGCCGGCTCGAAGCCGGTGTAGCTTTGGGCTGCATTTTCGCCGCGGGTGCAATAAAGGCACACGCCGTGGGGGCAGGAGGCAGGGGGAGACATCACCGCAACCGGAGTCACGCCTGAGATGGTGCGCATTGGCCTCAGCTTGAGAAGTGCGCGGAGTTTTTTTGAGTTGGGAGGAAGGGCCGGCAAGATTTCAGTGTTTTTAAGGGGCGCAATTCCATATTTTTTTGAGAGGGCAATTTTTATCGCATGCAATTTTTGTTTTGTGGGGTTCTGTTCTTTCAAAAGCAGGCGCACAATTTCTTCAATGGCTGCTTTCTTGTGTCCATCTGTTTTTTTCATGAAGAGAGCACCTGAACTTACTGGAGGTCTGATGAGAAGACCATATTATCGCGGTAGAGCACGCTTCCATAGGCATAGCCCATCAATTTCTCAATCTCAGAGCTGTTCCTGCCCTTGATGGCAGTGATTTCAGCCGAGGAATAATTGGAGATCCCTTTTGCAATCACATGGCCATTGGCATCAATGATTTTCACCACATCGCCCTTGTTGAAACTGCCCTTGCATTCAACAATGCCTACTGCAAGGAGGCTTGCGCCTTTCTTAATCGCATCAGCGGCACATTTATTCAATAGAAGCTCGCCTTTCTCCCTGGTGCCAAAGGCAATCCATTTCTTCTTGCCGGTGACGCGGCAGCGCGGTTTTATCAGCGTGCCTGCCTTTCCCTCAAGGGCTTCCTGCACGCAATTTTTTTTCCTGCCATTGGTGATAATCACTTTCACTCCTGCAAGGGAGGCTTTTTTTGCAGCCCTTAATTTGCTCAGCATGCCCCCGGTGCCGCTGGAACTTTTGCCATTGGCAAGCGAGAAGATGGTTTCGTCAATGTCGGAGAGCTCGCTGATGATATCCGAGCCTTGTTTTCCATCGCGCATCAGCCCGTCAACGCTGCTCAGCAGGACAAGGGCTTCGGCATCCATGCCAATGGCAAGCAGGGCTGCCAATTCGTCGTTGTCGCTGAAAATCCCTTCCAATTCGTGCACTGAGACCGTGTCGTTTTCATTGACTATGGGAATGGCGCACATTTCCACAAGCTCAAGGAGCGCGTTTCTCATGTTGAGATAGCGCACGCGGTCATTGAAATCGTCCTGGGTGAGAAGCACCTGGGCGGTATTGACGCCGTGCCTGGAAAAGGCTGTAGAATAGATGTCCATTAACATTGGCTGGCCGATTGCTGCGCAGGCCTGCAGCTTATTCAAATCACGTGGGCGGCTTCTTATCCCTAATTTATCCATGCCTAATTTGATTGCGCCTGAGGTGACTATGATAAACCTATGTTTACCTTTGAGGGATGACAATTCTTTTGCCAAATTGCCAATCAGCTGTTCAGCTTTCACTTCCAACAAGGATGTGCCAATTTTTATAACTATCTGCATGGAATCAACCGTAATTCATAGCATTTTCAACTTTTTATACTGCTTGAAATGTGCGTATCAGCACAGAGTTATCGTGAATTGGCAGAATACCGTGCGCTTCGCGCACGGATGAATGCCAAGCCGCCAATTCACGAGAATTCAAGGACAACAGTCCTTGAGATTTTCGCTATCAAGCGAAAACTGGATTTCCGAATGAGCCTCATACCCAGCACTTCGTGCTGGGTCATCGCTTCAGCGTGACACTTCGGAGCGAGGTTTGCCATACGGCAATGCTGAGTGGCAAACCCGACGCCCGAGCACCCATGAAATCGCACATGGCTCGGGTCGCTCCAAAGTGTCATGGGCTCTTCGGAAAATCTGATCCAATATTAATTTAGAGACCTGGATTGAGAAACCTACGGGTTTTAACCCGTAGATGA
>MNVF01000089.1 GCA_001871535.1 Candidatus Micrarchaeota archaeon CG1_02_49_24 | reverse complement strand
ACGAGAATTTTCCGGATGAGCCTTCATACCCTGCACATTGTGCAGGGTCTCTCGCATCAGCGAGAGAGGCTCTTCGGAAAATCTGATTCCGACTGCTGTCGGAAAGCTCTCCCCTTCGGGTCGAAAGCTCGTGAACATGGTTCACGATTCATCCGTGCGCGAAGCACACGGTACGCAAATTGAGCCAGTTGGCTCAATAGCGCCGCATGCAGCCTTAGCTGCATTCGGTTCTGCCAATTCACGATAAAATAGTAAGAAAATTAACGCACCATTCAAGGCAATTAATAAAAAGGTAACTATAATAAGTTTATTAAAGTTCAGAGGATACAATTTTAATTGTCATAATAGGTGGTGCTATGGCTGAAGCTGAAACTCAGAAACCGCAACAGAGGGGCGTATGGGTAGAGAAATCGGATACGGTGTCGGTAACATACGGCCAAAAAAGATACCTTATTCACCTTAACAGGTTCACTGTTGAAGGACAGACATGGGAAAATGTGAAGGATGATTCAGCCAAAGCAAGGGAATTCAGGGAAAAGGTGATCGGAAAATTCAACGCATATGGAAAGCTCCTGCAAGAGGGAATATTCCAGAGGGCCATGAACGCAATCACAAATACCAACAATGCCATAAATGCAATCTCCAACGAAAGTAATCCCACCTATAAAATACTGACTGGCCAAAAGAAGGCGCTTGAGGATTATCTTTTTAAAAACGGCAAAGCAGAGGAAGCGGGGACTCCAGAGCCTGTGCCGGCACAAGCGCCCATAAGAACAGGACGGGAACGGACTGTGTTTGCGCCACTGGCAGCCCCGCAGCTGAAGAAAGAGGAACCAACTCCGGTGGAGAGAGCACCCGCACAGCTCGTTGCGCCTGGCGAACAATTGCCTCAGGCCACACGCACGACCCAAACAGCTGAACTGCGAAAAGGAATAATGACCGAAGTATTTGGCACATACACCCCCCAGCAAAAAGGCGATCAATATAGTGGTGGCACATTATCAAACCTTTCCTTTGCACTCCTCAAGACGCTCGGCCCGGATTATAGGATAACCTCAACGGTTTACGGGCAGCAGGAAGGCACTCCCACCACTGCGACGCATATAGAGTCAAGAGGCAAGCTGCCGACGCCCGTGCACAATGCGCTGGCAGAATACAGCGATGCCATAGTTGTGGCAATCGGCCATGTAATGACCGACCAGCAGAAGCAAGCCTTGAAAAAAAACCAGGCCATGATAAAGAGCATTGAAATAACAGGAGCAGACGGCAAAAAAACAGATTACAAGCTTCTGAATTCAGCCACCCTTGATGCGATTGCCGCGGCAAAAGCAGACACTAAAATCACATTTGTGGTTCAAAACATCAACCCTGAGAACAAAGAGACCGGAAACAGATACACAGCAACTGTCACAGACAAGCAGGACCTGGCGAAACTCAAAGCGGCAGCAACGCAAGTGAGCGCTACAAACGGCAAATACAGCCTGCTCCACACATTTGACATCTACAGCGGCACCTATCTGTTCATGAGGCACGACCGCCTTGCCACTGAGACGGGCAGGTTTTTGACTGATTGGCAATTTTTTGGCATTGGACCCCACCCACCAGAATACGGTGCTGCCACTGCAAGCACTACCTACACTGCCGACACTATCATACTCACAAGAAAGCAAGGAGAGATGCTCAGTGACAGGATGTATCTGGCATTTGAGAACAGGAAACTGAAATACACCGATATCACAAACCTTCCGCCCATCCCCTATGCGCGCGGCTTCCAGGGCCAGCTCATCGGCTATTTCACAAATCCGAGCGGCATGACCGTGCCCTATTTCTCAACCCCCTATGGGATACAGTTGGGCATATCGTCAAGCACCACAGCCCAGCGCGATGAAATATTTGAGCAACGGCGCACTATTGCAACAAATCTTATTATGGCGGCCATGGGCCAGGTCACCCAGCCCATGCAGCAGATAGTCAACCCGCTGGACAAGAGATATGTGGATGCGGTTGCACTCAACCTAGACATTCTCCTGGTGAATCAGAAGGCAACTGTGGATGCCATACTCAAGCAGCTTCTGGCGCCAAAGGAGCAGGGCGGCGCCGGGTTTACACTGAACGACTTCTCAAAAGCAAAGGATATGAATGAAGCAGCCAACCGGCTGATGGCGCTTCCGGTCAGCGACTTGGCCAATGGCGACAGAATCAAGGGCGCGCTGGGCATCAGCGACAGCGCATGGAAGGCTCACAGCATACGCGTGGAGGACGGAAAGAATCCTGATGGGGCAGTGAAATACAAGGACATATCCATGGGCGACCCCAAGCTCACAGGCTTTTTCGTTTCCCAATTTGTCTATAATACGAGCATCAATATTGGCGCTATCGTGCCAGGGCTCGGCATTGTCAATGTGGTTGCGCCTACGCCCCAGCAGCAGGCTGCCATCGTAACAGGCCAACCGCTCACTACAGCAGTGGGCGGCCGGACTGGGACTATAACCGGAATTGAAGGCATGCCATTGCCGGGGCAGTTGCCTGCAACTTCACCGCCAGTAGCAGCGCCAGGAAACTGGCAGGCCGCTGCGCAGAATGCCCAAATCAGCAGCACGATTGTGCCTGCCTACACCCAAACCCTGCTGGCAGAGGTTACAGCATATAATTACTATACCAGGCGCTCCATAACTGCCAGTTATTACGATGGAGTGATTGCCAACCTGACAAGCTATATACGGCAGAGCGGCCTAGAGGGCAACTTGGCAAACTGGGACGTCACTGCGTTGGACAGGGGCTGGACCACCCAGGGATTTGCAGACACTTCACATGATAAGCCACCTACGGATATGCCTGCACCGCAAGTCCCTATCAGCACCATTGATTCCCAGACCGCTGCCTTCAACAGCCATTATGGAGGCATAGCCTCCTATGTGCAATATCCAGGCTCCCAGTCAACCTGGGTCAGCGGATATAACCCAAATGTATGGAAGAATTTCGGCGACCCGAACTACAAGCCCACATTCGCTCCATTTGAGGTGTTTGTCACCACGGTCACAAAGCTTGATGAAAAAGGCGGGGCTGTTGACAATGTAACCATCCAGGGAGTGGGCGGGCTTACCAGAACTAAGGGTGAGCTTCATGGCTTGCCATTATTTTCAGGTTATAGTAGATTTGGAACAGGCAGCGGCGGAAGCTGGTTTGCTGTGGCCAACCAGATTGACAGTTCAGCCATAAGCGCAGCCGGGATGGGCGAGCTCGTTGGCGACAGCGGCAAAACCGCATTCAAAAATCTCAGGGCTGGCACCATGTTCGGCAACCTGCGCACAGATGTTTATCATGAGAGTGTTGGCTTCACTGATAAAACAGACAGCACACAGAACCAGACGCGCTCCACTACCGGCGTTTCAGCCGCGGGCAGGGCGGGCAGGAACTATGTAGGGTCTGCTGCAGTTGAGAGTGAGTCCAGCACCACGGGCGCAGGCGCGACAGGAAGCTCCACTGCCACCACCAGGGAACGGCTGGACATGCGCACGCTCAGGGAAGAAAAAAGCACGGCTAGCGGCATATTGGGAGCGCCGTTGGGCGTTGGAAAATATCCTGCGGTATGGGGCATGAACATCTTCTCAGAACAGTCAAAGACCACAACGGGAGGCGGCCCTGCCACTTCAACCAGCAACCGGGGCATCGGTACAAATGCAACATTCCGCGACACGCGCCCCTATGGCCTTGGCCCGGTGCCAATCGGTCAGATAGGGATTCAGAAATCAGTGCCTGGCGATACCTCGCTTTATTTGGAGCGGTCCTTTGGCCAATATGCGCCGCCTCTTGATAATGAAGGGAACCCGATTAAAAAGAGCGGAAAGGCGACTGACCAGTATGAAACCATAGGGGTTAGCACCGGCTCGGTCAGCCAGGTTTATATGAGATGGGTGCAGGGGGCAACCCGGCCCAGCGGCGGTGCGGTTGAAATCAGCACTGGAAGCACAGGCACGGCATTCAACTACGCATCCAGGATAGTAGATGTTGGCAGCTTCATGGTCACCAACCTGGGCCTGTATATGCCAACAGGCGGGACCACTCAATATAGCATAACCATCTCTGGAGAGAGCGGCAAGCGCGTAAGGGAATGATGGTGGAAACAATGGCTGAAACCGAAGAGAGCCCGATAATAGCTCAGCTCAGGAATGCGAAAAGCGTCGGCGAAGTTACTTCCATCAACCTACCCCCAGGCACGTCTCCAGACGTGCATGCACTGAAAGAGTCCCTCTATCTGCTTTTCATGGCTGGCAGAAGCATAAGTGGGACTATTGCGTTTGACGCACCGGCAAATGGCCTTATCCCGCTTGCGCTTTCAGGCAGGGTCAGCCTCCTAGACAAGGCTGGCAAGTTGATGGTGATGATGGCAGACGACGCTGGCAATAAGTTTGAAATTTCAAGGGAAAAAAATGCCACGGCTTATTCTATCGGGATTGTGGCAGTTGCCATCGGAGAGGAAGCAGCACGCTACAAATCTGCCGTGAAACTGCCTGCCAGCCAATTGCCGCCCTGGTATTATATTGACCAGCAAACCCACCTGGTGACGCTCACCCAGACGGGCATTTACCTTTTGGCTAATGGGGTCGCTTCCCAAAAGGTAAGCACAGAAGATATTGCCAATCTCACGGCACTGCTCGGAAAATCTGAGAAAGCAACTGCACAATTTTTGGGCGAAGTGAAAAAAAGCGCTGAGGCTGGCAAATCAGCCAATGAGGCAGTAGTTGAGCTGGCAAACGGCTTGATGGGCAAGCACAAGCTTTCAAAAACCGACAGGGAAACGCTTGCCCTATGCTATGGCTATATAAGAATATGCAACCAGGAGATTCTTGCCACGGACCGGCAGGCGCTCACCATTCGGCAGGTGGGGCTTGAGGGAGAGATTGAGAAAGTCCTTAAATCCGCTGAGCTTCCATCTGAATTTTACAAGCCACTAACGCAGAAGCCCACCAGGTTCTATGTCGCATCGGTCGGCGAGGAACCCAAGGCAACGGCGCTTTATGGAAAGATAACTGATTCCGGCCAGCGGATTGGCGCGGGCCTGGTGCTTGATGAAAATTCACAACCTGGATTGGGCGTGACCTATGGGCCGAAGAATTCAAACCTCATGCCCTTGTTTTCCATTGACAAAGGCGGCATAAAGGGTGCTGGCATTGTGATGCGCGACCCCAGCGGCAGATACCAGGTAATTCCTTTTGACCTCGCCACATTTGCGACAAGCCCCATGGTCATGGACCCGCTGGCAAAGATGCTGGGGCTCAATGAGTCGTTCAAGCTGGCCATGACAGCTGCAGTTTCCTATGGGCTCAGCGGTTCCTGGGCAGGCCCCATTGGCGTAATCCTTATGGGCGGATTCGGCCTCTACCAGAAAAAGAAGGCAAAGAGCGAATACCGCGAAAACGTGACAAAGAACCTGTTCAGCGCAATTGAAAGCGACAGAAAAACCGGAGACCCTAAGGCCAGAAGCGGCAGCCAGCCTGAGATAGGCGGAGTTTATCTCTTCCAATACCTTGATTTTGCAGGCAAAAAGACAAAGGAGCAGGCGCTTTCAAATATAGCCGCCCCGATAGACGATGAGAAAAAGAAACAGCTCAGGGAAATGAAGCCTAATGAAGTTGCGTTTTCATTCGCCATGGGCAGCGGCAAGGAGCAGCGCGAGGTGACGCTCACAAAGGCAGAGGCGGTTGCCTTCCTTTCGCTCGCTTATTTCCAGCAGCCGCCCAGGCTTGCCGGCAGCAGGAGGGCAGAGCTTGGCAACACGCTCGATGCGCTTTTCTCCACAGCCCTAATCATTCCAGGCCCTGGCAAGTCGCAGGAAGGCTACAACATCAATCTCAATTACGTGCAGCTCGCCTATGACAAGGTGATGGGCAAGGCTGACGCCAAGGGCAAGAAAACTGCGCCAAGCTGGAACGACCTGGTGGTTGAATATGCAAATAACCTACGGGCACCGCTTCCCATCAATGAAACGATTGCCCTCAGGGTTGACAGTGTGCTCCAGGCCATAGGCCCGCTGGCACTCCAGGAAAATTCCCGGGGAAATGCAGAGCTTGCCTGGCATGCACTCATCTATGCAACCAATGCCAGGGCCTGGGCTGCCAACATGGTAGGCCAGCAGATGATGATAGTGGCAACGGCAAAGCAGGAGGCTGGCAAGCCTGCAGCCACTGAATCGCAGAAAGCTGCCTACCTCATCCAGTTAAGAAGGCTCAAGGATGCCTGCACGCTAGTTTCGTCCAACCTCCAGAACGATAGCCAGTCGGTAAATGCATACAAAAAGCTGCGCGACTATGCCGAGCTGGAGATTAACAGGTTACAAAATCCTGAGCAACAGCAGCGAAAAGCGAAAAGGTGGGAGCAGCCACCCCTTATGCCAAATTAATGCTCACCTTATGCGCAATTGCGCATCATGGAAGAAAGATGGCTTGGGCCGGGAGAGATTTGAACTCTCGACCTCTCGATTTCCAGGGAACCTGAAGATCCACTTCGGTCTATATCGATGTTGCGACATCGAAGACCTCGTGTCTCGTTCTGGTTCCCTTAGGTTAACCCTCCAACTGAAGGAAGTTTATCAAACCGCAAATGCGGTTTTCTTTCCCCGAGGGCTTTCTTTTTTGAAAAGAAAGGCCTCTATCAGTCGAGCGCTCCAACCAAACTAAGCTACCGGCCCAATGATATAGTTTATGCTGGGAGAATTAAAAAAGTCTTCTTTCATCAGAAAGAAAATAGATTTCATTCCAGGAGCTTGAAAAATTCATCCCTACTTATTCCCAAATCGCCCAAAACCGCCTTGATGACCCCACACGGCAAATCCTCATTGGAATGAACAGGAATCGTTGTATATCTCAACTGCTCCTTGTAATATCCCCGCAATTTGACATGTGAGCCGCGCTGTGCCACTGGGACGATTCCTATTTTGCCAAGCACACGTATGAGCTCACGGCCGGATATTTGAGGTAATTTATCGCCCATATAACCAACAGGTGGCCCACAACTAATCAGGCTTGGTGGGCATTCAGCAAATAGGCCTCGCTGAAATTCTCAAGTGCTTCCTTGAGCGTTTTGCCATAGGTTGTTATGTGAAACGTATCCTCCCGGACGATTATGGTTTTTCCCTCGTTCCAAACATGGATGACCAATGCTTCTTTAACCTGAGTTATTGCGGTTGCTTTCATATCTACACCAAACTTGAATGCGCTTCGCGCATCAGATGCTCCTGCTGTCGCATATCTCGACAAGCAAGCTTATCGATAGCTTGTCGACGGTTGTCGCCAATAGATTACATATTTTCCTGATAATAAAGGTTTCGTTTATCAGATTTTCCGAAGAGCCACAGCAGTTTTCACGTATTCCCTGACCTTGACATTCCGAAGCGAGGTTTGCTGCATGGTAATGACATATGGCAAACCCGACGCCCAAGCCAACAGCAAATCAATATATGCTTGGGTCACTTCGGAATGTCATCGGAACGAGTGCTCCGAAATTGGATTTCGCTTGATAGCGAAAAGCTCGGCAACAGAGTTGCCGATTGCACTTGTGGCAGGAGCACCGCAAACGTTCGAAGCGACCGAGACCCATAGGAAGCGCAGATTGTCTCGGCTTTGACACGTTAGAGCGACCCAAGCCCAACCGCGAACATTGGCTCGCTTGGGCGTCGGGGTCGCCAAATGCCAACACCTGGTGCGACCCTCGCTCGAACGTGTCAGGTTTTGCCCAGTGGCAAATCCATGCGGCAAAACTCGCTTCAAACGTTTGAGCCTGCGCCAACAGGCATAACCACGAGGGCGCAGGTCGTTCCAAGAGGTCACCGCATCTATTGATGTGCTGTTTTCACGTATCGAAACGTGTCGAGCAGCAAGCTCGAGCTATCGCGCAACCGCGCGATTCAAGATACTCGAAAACGTGGAAACCCCACGGTATGGCTCATTCGGAAATCCATTTCGCCTGTTGGCTTTTCGCCAGTTGGCATTTCAGATGCTCCTGTTGGAGCATATCTCGACGCCTGCTGGCATCGATCTCCTGTTGGAGAAATTCTCGGCGAACCTTGTTCACCGATTGAATGCTGCTGTTGCAGCATAGCTCGTCGACTGTTGTCGCCGATCGCCTGTTGGCGAAAAATTGGTGCATTGATATGCACCACTCCTTGCGAGGAGATCGGCGATCAGATTTTTCGAAGAGCCAACCGCCCGCAAGCTGGGCGGTATGAGGCTCATTCGAAAATCCAGTTTTCGCCGATGCGAAAATCTCAAGGACTGTTGTCCTTGAATTCTCGCGGAGTGAATTGGCATTCACCCGCCCGCGAAGCGGGCGATAATCTGCCACTCCGCGATATGTTATGAGAAAAAAGCAGCCGAAAATTTAGTTTTTATTCCAATTTAATTTTGAAATGCACCTTGTCAGGGATTTTGATTCTCAAAATCTGCCTCAGGACGCGCTCATCCCCTTCAACTTCTATAAGGCGCTTGTGGACGCGCATGTCCCAGTGCTCATAGGTGTCACTGCCGTCACCACAGGGCGTGCGCCTGATGGGAATGATGAGCTTCTTGGTGGGCAATGGCACTGGCCCCTTCATTGCGACCCCCATGGTCTTGGTGATGAGCACAATCTCCTTGCAGAGGTTGTCAAGGTTTTCCTTGTTTAACCCCACCAATTTGAGTTTAGCCTTTGCCATCGCAATCACATAACCACGCCAAGCATGAGTTTGGCATGTTTTCACAATACAGAGTCATCGCAACGGCGCAGGATTGAATGCTGCTGTTGCAGCATAGCTCGACGCCTGTTGGCATCGATCGCCTGCTGGCTTTTTGCCGGTTGGCAAAAATCTCGCCGACTGTTGTCGCTGATAGCTCTCGCATGCTGATACATGCTCTATGGCTCTTCGTAAAATCTGATCCCATAGAAAAACAAAACATAAGAAACAATTACATCTTCTTGACCGTTACATCCAACACCACGCCGGCGGCCACCGTCTTGCCCATGTCCCTGATGGCAAACCTGCCAAGGGGCGGGAATTCCTGGTATTTCTCAACCACAAGCGGCTTGAGCGGCTTTATCTTCACAATTGCCACATCGCCGTTTTTGATGAAGTCAGGATTCTTTTGGAGCGTCTGGCCGGTCTTCGGGTCCTTCTTCTCTAAAATCTCGGTGATTCTGCAAGGCGCAGTCGCTGTGTGGATATGGAAGACGGGCGCATAGCCGACCGCAATTGCAGTCGGGTGCTCAAGCACGACGATTTGGGCAGTGAACTCCTCAGCCACTGTTGGCGGGCTGCTGGCAGGGCCTGCGACTTCGCCTCTCCTGAGGGCTGCCTTTTCGACACCTTTGACGTTGAAGCCGATATTGTCACCCGGGCCTGCCTCCTTGAGCTCCTGGTGGTGCATCTCGATTCTCTTTACTTCACCCTTTGAACCAGAGGGCATGAAAACAACCACGTCGCCAATCTTCAGCTTGCCGGTCTCAACTCGCCCCACAGGCACTGTGCCATGGCCCGTGATCGTGAATGCGTCCTGGATGGGTATGCGCACTGGCTTGTCAAATGGCTTGGCTGGGATGACCATCTTGTCCATCGCCTCGTACAAGGTCGGACCTGTATACCAACCGAGCTTTTCGCCCTTCTTCACCACGTTCGAGCCATCATAGCCCGAGATGGGGACAAAGAAGAGCCTGTCTTCCTTGAAGCCGATATTTTTCAGGAGGGTAAGAAGCTGTGCCTTGATGTCCTCAAATTTCACGCGGTCATAGCCTACAGCATCCATCTTGTTGATAGCCACTATAATCTGGGAAATGCCCAGCACCTTTGCAAGGAAGGCGTGCTCCCTTGTCTGGGGCTGGATACCTTCTTTGGCAGAGCAGACGAGCACTGCAGCATCTGCTTGGCTGGCACCTGTAATCATGTTCTTGACGAAATCCTTGTGACCTGGGGCGTCAATGATGGTTACGTAGTATTTCTGGGTCTGGAATTCCTTGTGGGAGATGTCGATAGTGACACCGCGCTCCCTTTCCTCTTTGAGAATGTCCATGGAGAATGCAAACTCAAAGGTGGCCTTGCCTACCTTTTCCGCTTCTTCCTTGAGCTTCCTCAGCTCCTGCTCAGTCATGGCGCCGCTGTCATACAAAATCCTGCCGATGGTGGTGGATTTGCCATGATCGACGTGACCGATAAATACGATGTTCAAGTGTTCTTTTGCTGCCATATTTCTCACCTCTAAAAGACCCTACGGTTCTTTTAAACTCCCTCTTAATGCACCCTGAAGAGTCTTCATTCTGCTAACGCCGAAGAAGCCTCATTCTGGCGCAATTTCGCCTGTTGGCGAAAAGCGCCAACGGTGCTTCGCACCATTGGTTCTTTTGAACTCCATACTTGGATACAATCCTTAATCTAAAGTTTCAGACAATAGATAATAGATATTAGATGAATTCTTTTGGAGATAAATAATTTTAAAGGTATAAGACGCCTAAAGCTCGCTTATTTTCCTGTCAAGGGCATCAATCTGCCTGCTCACGCGCTCCAGCACCTGCCTGATGGAGGCTATCTCGAACTTTATGCCCTGAAGATAGACCTTGTCCAGGTGAATTATGGGCTTGCGCTCCTGAAGGGGCTCTGCAATGACCGCCCGCACAGATGCCACGCTCTCACGCACCTCTTCTGAGAAGTGGGCGGCAGGCGAAGGGGCTGCGCCCCTGGGTCTCGGCGTGCTTTTCCTAGGCTTAGGCTTATGGGATACAGCCTTTTGGGGCTTGGGGGCGCTTTTCTTGCTCGTTGCCATTAAATCAATCTCAATATTATCAGATTTCACGAAGAGCCGTCCTTGAATGCGCTTTCAGCGCATAGCTCGAGCAAACTGTTGTTTGCTCGATCGCTGATGCTCGGAACCCAGCGCGAAGCGCTGGGTACACGGATTCGCTGCTTCGGGCAGCGAATGGTGTGCTATGTTCACAAGGCGAACATCCGCATGCGGCTCATTCGCAAATCCAGTTTTCGCTTGATAGCGAAAATCTCAAGGACTGTTGCCCTTGAATTCTCGTGAAGTTGGCGCTTGGCATTTATCCCCGCCCGAAGGGCGGGGTATTCTGCCAACTTCACGATGAATTATTTGCCCAATAGATTAAAAAAGCTGTGCCTATCCGTCGTCATCAGCTTCTTTTTCATTATTTCTATAGATTTCAGTGAATATTTTCACCAATTCATCTGCCTTTTTCTCCCCTAATCTCCGCCCGCCCACAATCACCGCTGCCAGTCTTTTTTTGCCTGCGCTGATTATTCGTTTGATGGTGCCGAATTCCTTCAGGAGCGCCCTGGCACTGGCTGGCCCTGCAAACCCCTCGGCCACAATAAGCTTCCTATCGTCGAATGAGCGCGGCTTCCGCTTGAAATAGGTGCGCAGAAGAGTGGGCGCCTTGGCCAGGTAATTGACAATGGCCTGCACCAGCTCGGCAGTATTGCGCATGTTCCGCGTGAAGAAGATGGTGGCGCCAAAATCAACTACAATTGCCGAGTAGGCGCCAAGCACTGCATTTTTGTGGAGCCGCTCAGGCGGGCCTTCGCCCTCCACTATTAATATCACCCGGGGAAAAATCTCGGCCATCCGGGAAAGCTGGGTGAACAGCCGGCCATCGATAATTGATTGCTCGAAATCAGCCCGCGTTTTGCGCTCAATTATTATTTTGTCATTGATTTGGATGTCGCCAAGCTCAAGGGATGCCTGCTTCACTTCGAAAAATTCAGATAGCTGCCTGAGGAAATGCTCATCCTCGCGGTGGTCGGCGACCAATATTGGTTTCGGGTTTCGGGTTTCGGGTATTATACCTTTTCTCTCCCCGAGGGATTTGCTATTATACCTTTCTTCTCCCGAAGGTCTTCTTTCTGTGAAAAGAGAGGGCCTCTCGGAACTCGCAACTCGTAACTGCAAACCCATATCCTCACCGACCAGTGAAAAAATTGTCGATTTCCTCAAAGCTTATGCTGCAGCCGCTATACCTCAGCTTATAGAGCGCCGAGCGCAGCACATCCTGCTTGCCCTTGAATTTGTCAAAGAAGCCGTTCTCATAGCCGAATATCGCTAATTCAGTGCTGCGCACCATGACCATGCCATTGGTATAGCTTTTGAACTCGCCAAGCTTCCTTGGGTTGACCGAGAGCGATTGGCGGAACTCGTCACGCAGGTGGGAGATAAGCAGGTGGGGGTTCTCAATGAGCATGCGCGTGGTCCGCTCATCAATCAGCACATTTGTGCCTTTCCCATAGGCAATCAATTCCGCCTCTCCCTTTTGGATGAGCTTCAGCTGCTTGCCATCGAGCGACACGATATTGTTTGCCAGTGCGAGCACCCGGTCGCGCTCCTGTTCAAGGTGGCTGTGCTCAGTCAATTCAACCACGCGGTCGTTCACCAATTGATTAATCATGTGGGCGCTGAATGAGTATTCGCGGATGTGCAGGGGCCTGAGCACGGTCTCGGCATAAATAGCAGGGGTAATGAGAAATTTGCAGGAATATTTTGATTTGAGATAGTAAAGCACATTATAGATGCAGGAATTGGTCAGGGAGATGAGCGAGCTGGAATCGCAGAGGAAGGTCACCATCAATCTGAATTAAAGAAGGGAAATAAAATAAAGGTTGCTCTGGTTTCCGGCTTTGCACTAACACAAAATTAGCCCTGTTGTGCTGGCTGGAGCGCAGGCGCGCTCTATGGGACTGCGGCTGGCACTGGCGGGTGCAGCTCCTTCTGCAGGAGCTCGCTTACCACGGCCTTTGGAAGGTAGCGCTTGCCGCCAATCTTCACATGGGGGATTCTGCCGCGATCGAGCCTTCGCTCAAACGCGCTCCTTGAGATTTTCAGGCCTGAGTTGATTGCCGTTGAATAAGCATCAGCCACATCGAAGTGGGTTTTTAGGACATCTGAGTATTTATCAATATAGACGCGGGGAAGCAGCCTTCTGCCGCCAAGCTTCACGCTCGGGATGGATTCCTGTTCTACCCTGCCGATCAATGCGCGGATGTTCAATTCCGGGGCATAGGTACTCAGCTTCTCATGTGCTTCCTTGATTGAGTAATACTCCTTCTGGCCGTACAACAACAGGTCCACAACCTCGCGGGAGAGATACCTGCGCTTGCCAATTTTTACATATTGGATTTTCTTCCGTTCTATCCTTCCGGAAAAAGCGCGGAATGAGATGCCCATGGCATCCTTTAGCAATTTGTAGGCTTCCTTGATTTTATAGTAGGAAGTGGAATTATTCACTTCTGCCATGGTAGCTGCTGCGCTGTTGCATTTAACAGTGAATTCCTGCGCGCCCTCCGTAGCAATGGCCGAAAGCATGGCAGGCAACGTTAAATCTGCGGTTGATTCCAATACAAATTTCTTTTTTCGTCCCATAGAGAACACCAAACATTATTCTATTATTCACCATATTATTTGGACGCTCATATATATAAATGTTATTATTTGCATAAAACCAGCTAATAGGGGAAACATATACAAAAATGCGGCTAAAACAGACATTAACTTTAAATATAGTTTCATTATACAATAGAAACGTAAATCTAAATTATTTTTTTAGGGGGAATGGTGATCGCATGCAGAAGTATACACTCGCGCGCGCATTGGCAGGGAAAAAACTTATTACAACTGAGGGAGAGGAACTCGGAAGGCTTATTGACGTGAATATCAGCGAAGCTAGTGGACGCATTGAAAGCATAATCGTTGAGCCGGACCTTGAAAGCGGCGCGAGCAAGCGCTTGAAAATTGAGAATGGCTACATCGTTGTGCCATACAGCTCGATTACGGCAGTTGGCGACTTCATCATAGTTGATCGCAGAGTCGGCTCAAGCCTCTGAAAACCGCAAACCAGCCTGTTTTTTTAATTTTATATATCTAACTTAGATGTTATGCCATCGCTCACCTGTGGGATAGACGAAGCCGGCAGGGGCCCTGTAATCGGCCCGATGGTAATCTGCCTTGTTAGCTGCAGCCCGGGCCAATTAAAGGAACTGGAAGCCCTTGCAGTCAAAGATTCAAAGGCGCTCAGCCCAAGCGCCAGGGAAACGCTTTTTCCGGAAATAAAAAAAGTTGCGCTGGTTGAGACGCGGATGATAACAGCCGACGAGCTGAACAGGCGCATGGGCGGCGAGAACCTCAACACCATTGAAATGAAGACCATGGCTGAATTGATTGACAGGGTGAGGGTTAATGGGGAAAGAGCAGTGTATATTGACTCGCCTGACCCGAAACCCCTGAGGTGTGCCTCCCGCGTGCTTTCCTATTGCGCTGGCAAAAATGTGAAAATAATCGCCGCGCACAAGGCTGATGCGAAATACCCGGTTGTGAGCGCTGCATCAATCTGCGCAAAAGTTCAAAGGGATAGCGAGATTGAAAAAATCAAAAAAGAAATCGGCATTGATTTCAACAGCGGCTATCCCTCGGACCAGATGACAATTGATTTTCTCACGAAACATATGGATGATGCCAACCTCAGGAAATACATCAGGTGGAAATGGAAAACTCTCAGGAATGTGCGGCAGAAGCAAAAGACGCTGGGCGAATTCTGATTGGCTATAGCATATCAATTAATTGTTCACGGGATATTCCCATTTCCCTCAGGATTTGAAGAAGCGTTCCTGTTTTCAAAGCCGGATGTAATGGAATCGTCAACCGTTTAGGACCATTTTTAAGAATTACATGGCTTCCCTTCTGCCTGCGAAATTCGTAACCAAGCTGGGCTACAGTTTTTACCATTTCCCTGCCAGAAAGGACCGGAAGCTTTGGCATCATACCACGGCAGGAAGTATCTCAACCCTGGAAACACGCTTTTTAACTTCTGTAGAAGACAGGTCTTCGGTGTAAAGCTCTGCAGCTTCCCTTATGTTTTTCAATGCATCCTGCTTGGTTTCACCCTGGGAAATGCAGCCTGGCAACTCGGGAATATAAACAGTATAACCGCCTTCGTCCTGCTTTTCGAGGATAATATGCATTTTCCGAATGTTCACATGACCACCTAGGTTAACTATGCATTTTTGGCTTAAAAAACAGTAGCTTCCAAACCGCTGACAAGACAAAAACAGCACCATGAGGTCAGGTAACCTCAAACACCACCAGCCTGTCCTGCCTCTCGCTTGCGACAACCTCAAACTCGCCGTCGATCACAATGAAATCCGGTGTAATTTCCCGCACTCGGGCTGGATAGCGTTCCTTCAACGACCTAAGATGATGCGGTTCTATTGATGCAAACAGCTTCCCTGCCTGGCGCAATTTTTCATCAAAATGCTGGATTGGCTCGCGCCAATGAGATGCGGTCATAGCTTCCAACAGCACTGAAAGGTTGTTATACACATTATAAGGAAAGATATTGCGGTCTCTTTTGGTTGAAACCATATCTGCCGGCACAATTAGGATGTATCTTTCATTCTCTTGATTGAATTGATTAAGACAAGCCACTGCAGACTCACCGAGGATAATTGCTATCTTGCTGCACCTGGCTTTCCCTGCATTCACTACATCAGCACCTTCAATCACTGGCCTGCCAAATTCATTGAAATCAAACACATTGTCCTTTCTCCCGGCATCTGCGCATTGAAGATGCCACCAGACAGGCATGCCGGCCTCAAAGGTCAGCGCCCATTCAGGATACTGCGGCACGCCACCGCACCTGCGCTCAAACTCTTCAAGCTTTCCGAAAAGCGGCCGGATGCTGAGCCCTCGCAAAGCACGCACGACCCCATCGTCAAATTCAAACAATTTATCTGCCCTCACTTCGCCTGCCCAGTCAAACCAAGCATCTCCAGTATCAGATTTTCCGAAGAGCCTCTCTCGCTGATGCGAGAGACCCTGCACAATGTGCAGGGTATGAAGGCTCATTCGGAAATCCAGTTTTCGCTTGATAGCGAAAATCTCAAGGACTGTTGTCCTTGAATTCTCGTGAAGTTGGCGCTTGGCATTCATCCCCGCCCGAAGGGCGGGGTATTCTGCCAACTTCACGATAACCTATGTGATGAAAACTATTCAGAC
>MNVF01000063.1 GCA_001871535.1 Candidatus Micrarchaeota archaeon CG1_02_49_24 | reverse complement strand
TGCCAAGCCGCCATCGAGCATCCATGGGTTGCGAGAGCTATTCGCCAACAGGCGAATTCAAATTCACGAGAATTTTGCGAATGAGCAATACCGCCTGCTTCACAGGCGGTTGAATCGACCTGCGGGTCGATCAGTTTTCGCTAGCGCGAAAATCTCGCAAACTGTTGTTTGCGATAGCTCTCGCATGCTGATACATGCTCTATGGCTCTTCGCAAAATCTGATTTTCTATTATACTTTTTCTCTCCGCGAACGCTCTCTTGAATCAACAGATTCAAGAGCTTTCTCTGCAGGAGAATCCAATCTTTTTTGTAAAAAGAGAGGGCTCTTTTTATCCTTTCGTCTGCAAAATATACCTATGCTATTGGGCCTTGTGGGCAAGCCGAATGTGGGCAAGAGCACCCTATTCTCAGCCCTTACCATGCATGATGCAAAGATTGCCGATTACCCGTTCACAACAATCGAGCCGAATATAGGCGTTGGCTATGCGGTTGCCAAATGCGTGCACCAGGAGCTCGGCGTCCAGTGCGGCAAGACAAAGAATTCCATCTGCCTGGCAGGCATGAGGCTCCTTCCCGTGCGCCTGGTTGACATTGCAGGCCTCGTGCCAGGTGCCCATGAGGGAAAAGGCCTGGGCAACAAATTCCTGGATGACATCAGGCAGGCAGATGGCATAATCCAGGTGGTGGATGCCAGCGGCACCACTGATTTTGAAGGCAGGCCTGGAGTTTCAGACCCGCTTGATGAAATCAAATTTGTAAGGGATGAGCTTGCCCAGTGGTATCTCAGCATATTGAAGCGCTCCTGGGCAAAGGTCAAGGCCAATACGACCGTAGAGCTTGCAGCAGTTTTTGCCGGCCTGGGGTTCACGAAACATGATGTTGACCAGGCAGCCATGAAACTGGATTATGAGCGCGAGCACATCAAATGGGCTGATTGGCAGGTTGAAAAATTCTGCGATGAATTGGTGACCCACCGGAAATTCATGGTTGCCGCGAACAAGGCAGATAAGGCAAAGCCTGAGAACCTCTCCAGCATTGCTGAAGAATACGCCTCGGTTTCGTGCTCTGCCGAGTTTGAGCTTGCCCTGCGCAGGGCTGCAAAAGCAGGCGTGATATCCTATTTGCAATGGGAAAATGCGTTTGCAATTAACAATGCGGATGACAAGCAGAAGTCTGCGCTAGCAACAATCACCTCATTCATGAAAAAGAACAATGGCACCGGCGTGCAGACCGTGCTTAACCACATGGCCTTTGAAGTGATGGAGCGGATAGTGGTTTATCCGGTGCAGGATGAGCACAAGTTCGCAGATGGCGAGGGCAACGTGCTTCCTGATGCCTACCTGGTTCCCAATGGCACCAACCTGCATGATTTTGCCGGCATGGTGCACACTGAATTCAAGGAGCATTTCGGGTTTGGCCTGGATGCCAAGACCAAGCGTAGGCTTGGCAAGGATTACATCCTGAAGAATAATGATGTGGTCAAGATAGTGAGTTAGTTGGAGGGGACGCGGTGGGAACCAGAACCCCGAAGGGGTTATGGCGCTTTTCGCGCAGCGAAATTGCGCCAGAATGAAGCGCAAGGTCTTCGGTGAGCAATGCGAACCGATATAGGCCGCAGCGATTCTTCAGGTTCCCCCGAAATAATGACGTGGTTAAGATAGTTGCCTAACCCCTAAATCACTAAGGCTCATTTTTTGCCGTTTTTCCAGAGCAATTCAAAGAACGCTGCAAACGAATCCGAAATCTCCCTGCTTTCAATGGTTATCGCAAGGGGCGGGTCGCTCCAGACAGCCAGCAAAACCTTGTTTTTGTAAATATTCGCGGCCATAGGCATAGCCGTTTCTGAAGAGACAAACCGCACGTCAGTATACGGCTCGCTTTTCCTGTCTTTTCCAATTGTCGAGCTGAGTTTTTCTGAAATTAGAAGCCTGCATCCGATTTTCTTTTCGCTGCGCTTCAAGTGAAAACGTTTGATAAACCTCCTAAACCTTGGGAAAATCTTTTCCGGGATATCAACAGCAAAAACCAGATAGGGGTATTCCTTCTCAATTGAAAGGATATCATCAAAAGCGATTTTCATTCCGTCCCATCCCTCAAAAATCTTGAAAATCGCAGTTTTCCGTTTCTTTTTGGCAGCCATGGCAGCTGAAATGATGCTTTCAATATTCCGTGAAAACGATTTTTTCCGCTCCTCTGCTCTCAGTTTAAGCAGTTCCGGCTCAATCGGCTGGTATTGCCTTCTGTTATTCACCAGGGCAAACCCGGCAAGCCCCTTCTGCACCAGCCGGTCCAGCACGAAATATGCAACTGATTTCTGGGTTCCTATCCGTTTGGCCATCCCAGAGCCGGTTGACTGGCCCATGGATATGAGTGCCTCCAGAATCTTTGATTCAGTGTTTGTCAGCCCGAACTCGGAAAACATCTCTGCGGGTTTAATCATAATATCCACTACTCCATCCATAAGTAGTACAGTATTGTACTAATAATGTATAAATATGCAAACATACCTTTTTAACAGGAAGTGGTTGAGGTGATTTGGTGAAATTTGAAATATCCAGGGCAATTATTTTTGCAGCATGCGTGCTGGGTTTGCTTGCAATTGCATTCATTGCCAATGCTCTCATGCAAAAAGGGCCGGCTGCTGCAAGCGCAACCATCCATGTAGCCTATCTTCCGGTCACCCAAAGCCTTCCCCTGTTTGTCGCAATTGAGAATGGCATGTTCGAGAGGGAGGGGCTTAATGTGGAGGCAGTCCGCATTGAGTCGCCAAACCAGATAATAGATGCCCTGCTTGCAGGGCAGGCTGAGGCAGGTGCGCCTTCTACAGCCTCTGGCATAACTGCGATTGCCGATTTGAAAAAGCCAGGATTCCTGAAGATTTATGCATTCAATTGCGGCACTCCTGAAATACTCAATGATGAGTTGCTGGTAGCGAAAAATTCCGGCATCCAGTCCATAAATGACCTTGAAGGCAAGCGCCTTGGCATAATCCCCGGCATACAGTTCAGCACTGTGGCAAAAAAAATTCTCATGGAAACCGGTGTTGACCCGTCTTCTGTGGCACTTATCGAGTTGCCTGTCCCCAACCAGCTCCCTGCACTCTCTTCGGGAAGCGTTGATGCGCTCCTGACCCTTGAGCCTACAGGCACGATTGGCGGGCAGAAAAACATATCCCGGATATTGGTGGGAGGCCCGATGGTTAAATATGTCTCAAACCCATGGTGTGGCGGTGCAGGAATAGTCACCGGCAAATTCCTGCAGGAAAATCCTGATGCCGCGCGTAAATTCCTAAAGGTTATGCGGCAGGCCATCGCAGATACCAATAATAATCCGGAAAACATGCAGTATCTTGTGAAATACCTGAATCTTCCTGAGTCTGTCGTGAAAAATGCCCCATTGCCCCTGCTCGTGACTGCGGACAATCTTGACCCCGGTATAGAGGCATCCTACCAGAAATTCGTTGACGTGTTCTTTGAACTGGGCGTTGTGAACCAGAGGCCTGAAGTCAAACACCTGCTGATAAATGATACTTTTTGGGAGTGAGTTTGCATGAATTTGGTTTCTATAGACGGGCTTGTCAAAACATACCCTGCAGGCAATGCCAATCGCACAGATGCATCGGTCACGGTGTTCGACAGGTTTGCATTTTCCATGAAAAAGGGCGAATTTGTGGGCATTGTCGGCCCGAATGGCTGTGGCAAAACTACCCTGGTAAAGCTCATTGCCGGCATTGAACAGCCGAATAGCGGTTCGATTTCGATTTTCGGCAAATCCCCGGAAGAGACAAGAATCGGCTATGTGCCTCAGCACACCGGCGGGATACTTTACCCATGGCTCAATGCAGTTGAGAACATCGCTTTTGCAATGGCAGGGCATGAGACGGAGGCAAAAGCCGGTGCCATGGGCGCTTTATCGGAACTCGGGATTTCCCATTATGCAGATTCTTTTCCCTACCAATTGTCAGGTGGCATAAAACAACTTGTTTCCATCGCCAGGGCAAAACTCTTTGGCCCAGGGCTTTTCCTGTTTGATGAACCGTTCAATTCGCTTGACTATCACAACAGTTTCCTGGTGGAAAACGCATTGCTGAAGCTGAGGAAGGAGAATGCCACCGCACTGCTCGTCTCCCATGACATCCAATCTGCTGTTTTGCTGTGCGACAAAATCCTTGTCCTGACAAAAAAACCGGCGCGCATAGCCATGCTCCTTCCGGTCAACCTTCCCGGGGAGCGTTCAATTGACATGCGGTTTTCACCGGAACTCAACATAGTTTCAGGCAAAATCTTCAATGCTCTTCAGGGGATGGCTGATGACCGGATTGTTGCGCTTGCTTAAGCCATTCCTTCTGAGAATTGGGTTGGTTCTATTGGCTTGGCAGGCAGTGTTTTCCCTGCTCCTCACAAATACCCTGCTGTTCCCAAGCCCGCTATCAGTGCTCTCAAGGTTCTTTGAGTTGCTCTTTGGGATGCAAATATTGGGCAGCCTGTTGAGCACCCTGTTCAAGCTGGGCGTTTCCCTATCAGTGGGGTCGGTTTTCGGAATTCTCCTTGGGGTAGCGCTGGCGCACTGGACCCTGTTGTATGAAACAGTTTTTCCAATAGCAGATTTTTTCAGGAGCATCCCTGCGACTGCGCTGTTCCCCCTCTTCCTGCTCGTGTTTGGATTGGGCGATGTGACAAACATAGCGCTCTCAGCCTGGGTGTGCATCTTATATCTCTCCCTGCCGGTCTCAAAAGGGTTAAGGGAGACTAAGGAAACTTCGCTGGCAATTGCAATTGTTTTCAAGAAAAGCAACCTAGATATCTTGTTTAAGGTAAAGCTGATGGAGGCCCTGCCTGCGCTCTTCATAGGCTTGCGGACTGTTGCGAGCCTGACCCTGGTGCTGATAATAGTCACGGAAATGTTCATTGGGGCGTCAAGCGGATTGGGGAAGGAGCTGATTGACGCGTCTTACACCTATGATATACCCAAGCTCTATGCGATTATCATGATTGTGGGCATAATAGGGTATTCGCTGAACCTGCTGGTAAGTGAAATTGAGAAAAAGACAATCCACTGGCATACAAAACAGTAATTTAAGCCTGAATTTTTGAATAGACCGTTTCAATTACATCTAGATAATAAATGAAAGAACAAGATAGGCCCCTAAATAAATCACGCCCCCTATGACAAAGCTTATTGCATTGGCAATCAGGCTCAACAGGAGCGCCTGCTTCAAACCGAGCTTGTCGTGGTTCAGCGCATAAATCACTGCCGACTCGAACAGGAACGCAAACAGCTCTGCAGGGATGATGATGATTATCAGCTCAGGCGAAATCAGGGGAAAAACGAACCACACAATTGGCAGTGAGACAATGTTCGCCAGGAAGACGGAAACCAGTATCCGCTTGTCAAGCTTGCTGAAAGCCAGGTAGGCAAATGCTGCCAGCAGCTCGAGCACAACAGTAATTGCCAGCGCAGGGAGGAAATAGATGATATTTTTCAATATGGAACCAGGCCTCGTCTCACTGATGCCTGCACTGCCATCCTTGTTCAGCTCCACCTGGAAATAGCTGTCAAATTCGGTGCGCGTGAGCTCATTGCTCAGGTATAGCCTGCCTGTGCTTGGCAGGAAGACCGCCAGCCTGAAATCAGTTGGCATAAAATAATTGAAATTGCACCTGCTGTCCGCGCATTTCCCGCCCCAGGCAAGTTGCGCAGGGTGCCAGTAACAGTCTTTGTTTGAATCATAAATAGTGACGTTCAAGGCATTTGGGAATCCTGAAAAATCATTGTATTCAGCCAAAGCATCTGGTTTCTTGCTGCACTCAAGCATCTTGGCATAGAAAACTTGGTCGCCAACAGGCATGCCATTGTACCTGATTTCCATTTCAGCAGTCGGTTTGGACCCAACATCTGCGAAAACATTTGAAACTAACAACAAAGAGAAAGCAATAATGGCAAAAGAAAGCAAATATTGCCCGTTCACCATGTCCATGCTTAAATGTGGCAAACTTATCTTTAAAAGCCAATAAGAAAACGGTTGGTGCTGGCAATATTCATGCAATGAGCGACAGGAGCGCTGCGATACCGCTTATGGCCAGCTGTGCAAGCGGAAACAGCAGTACGCCGGCATTGGCAGCCTTGAAATCAGAAAGGAGATTGGTTTCGACCGCCACTTCCACCTGCCTGCTCTTTGTTATGTATGGCGAAGAGGCTGATGTCACGGATATTACCGGCTTCATCACGGCCTCCTCGTTTCCGGCTATTTCGTATTCTACCGTCTTCTGGCTTCCGGCAGCAACATAAATGTGCTTTTTGAAGTCCCAGCCCGCCACACCCTTTGCGCTCACGTCGAAGACGTCATTGGCTTCGCCCTTGTTTGTCACGGTGATTTTGAATATTGCAGGCTGGCCGGTGCTTACCTTTTGCCTGTCCACATCTATGTCCATGTCAAAGATGTCCTGTTGGACCTCTACTTCTAATATTACATTCACACGGTCCCCTATTCCTTCCTTGTTGCCTTCATCAAAGACAGTCGCAAGGAGCTGATAGTTGCCATCCTTGGCATTGGATGCTGCGGTAACCTCTATCTGGAGCGGGTCGCCGTAAAGCTTGCTGTCTTTGGCCTTCCAGCCGTTCGGGTAATTAGTCACAGTCATATAGTCCCATCTTCCGCCAGCACCGAACATGCCGCCTGTTGTGACAATGGGATTCACGGCAAATGCGAACGTCTGGCCTGGGCCGATGGATTTGATGGTGTAAGTCTGGTTGTCTTCGACAACTGCGTATCTCGGGTTGATGGCCTCAATTGAGGCGGCGCTTGCAATGGCGATGAAACATGCCAGCAGGCCAATAAAGAGCAAATTGCGCACTAACATGAGATTAAATACGCTAATCTTATTTAAAAAACTGCTTTTCCTCCATGTTACCTATTTCCTGTGAAAAGGAAGGCCTTTGGACTCGCGCGGGATCGAACCGCGAATCTTCACTGCACTCAAGCGCGTGGGGCATTCGTTCCCCAGTTATTCATCCGTGGGAAAAGGGCACTTATACCTTTCTTGAATGCGCTTACGCGCATAGCTCTCGCATGCATAGCATGCTCGATTCTCCCGAGGGTCTTCTTTCTGTGAAAGAAGAGGCTCTGTGAGAGTGACGTCTTACCATTCGACTACGAGTCCGCCAAAAACTAGGTAAACAAGAGTATTTTATCATAGATATTTTAAATTCCTAGGTGTTTCTGGCACCTGGCGTATGTGAAACCTTTTAATTCAGCATATGCACACCAATTATCATGTCTAAGGGAGATATCTGCATAGTTTTCGGAATCATGCTCTTTGCAGGCATAGGAACCTATATCTATGGCCTTGGCCAGTATTCGCTGAAAAGGATGATTGAATACACTCCCACTTCAAAGGCGGTTGCAGTCGCGCCTGGCATAGCCGAGTTGAAAGGCATTGCCAGGCAGTTTGGCGGAACCTACATTTCACCCTATGGCAAAAAGGAATGCGTCTATTATCACACTGAATTGCACAAATGGTCTGGAAGCGGCAAGCACAGGCATAGGTACCTGGTCGGCCATTGGGAAAGCGAACGGCCATTCTGCCTTGAGGATGACACGGGCAGCGTGCTCATCAAGCCCGAGCTTCATTCAGCCGGCAGTGAAATGAAACTCATCGTAAAAACCGATTTGTCGCATAAGCTGGTGCCTGGGGGCGGGCTTCTTGGCTTTCTGGATAAAAAGGTCCCGAATGAGCCCCTTCGCTTATTCCTTGAAAGCCATGCAAAAGACCTCCTCAATTACAATGACCTTGTGGAAGTGCATGAAACCGTTTTCGAGAACGGTGATGAGCTCTATGTGCTTGGCTCTGCATCTGCCTATGAACCATACAAAGATAAAGCTGATGCGGATGATATCTTTTTTGAAGGTGCCCCTAAGCCCTCAGCAACTTTGCCAATCCAAGAAGGATTCCAGATGCTTATCAGCCACGACAAGAAGAGAAAATTCTTTGCCATGAGCGAGAAAAGCGAAAAAGACACACTATCAGAGGTCGGCCTTGCGGCAATCATCTATACTTACGGCGGGCCCTTGCTCTTTTTGACAGGCTATCTGCTTCTTCTCTGGAGGTTCAGCCTGCTCCAACTGCCCTTTGAAGCGCTCGGAGTGCTGGTTGCATTTGCCATGTATTCCTGGGTCTTCCTGTCCGGGCTGCTTGCTCTCTACAACAGCCTGGCCGCCCTGAAGAATGCGGTTGAGCGCGCCTCTGCAAACATTGATGTGATGCTCAGGAAGCGTGCCGAGCTTATCCCCGAGCTGATTGAGGTTGTGAAAGGCTATGCGCGCCATGAGCAAAATATGTTTGAGGGCATTGCATTCGAAAGGGCCGAGTCAATGGTGCACGGCCGCGAGCTGATTGCAGCCATTGCCGAAAAATATCCTGACCTGAAGGCAAATGAGAATTTCTCCCAGCTCTTTGGCGAGCTTGCACGGGTGGAGGGCCAGATTGCAGCCTCAAGAAGCTACTGCAATGAATGCATCATGCTCTACAATACGCAGATTGCCAGGATACCCTATGTAATTGTAGCAAAATTTGCAGGGATGAAGCAAATACAATATTTTGGCGGCAGACAAATGCCATAAACCTTAAACTTTAGAACCATCACAGGACGCTAACCCCTACCCGATTTATCGGGTGGATACAGCGTCCAAATAATAGAAGAGTTGACTGGCAATAACCGAGGGTAACGAATAAAAACACCGGATAAAAAACAATGTCATGCGGTCGTATAAATTCCGGTTATATCCTGGCAAAGCGCAGGAGAAGGAAATGATAAGCCATTTATGGGTCTCAAAGGAATTATGGAACGAGATGCTTGCGTTCACAAAAGAGATTTATAGGCATCATGGCAAATTCCCTACGACGGTATCCTTAAGGGAATTTGTCAGGAATAG
>MNVF01000050.1 GCA_001871535.1 Candidatus Micrarchaeota archaeon CG1_02_49_24 | reverse complement strand
CAACAGCCCTTGAGATTTTCGCTATCAAGCGAAAACTGGATTTCCGAATGAGCCTTCATACCCTGCACATTGTGCAGGGTCTCTCGCATCAGCGAGAGAGGCTCTTCGGAAAATCTGATTTTGTTGTTTAATTTTCATAATATGTACGCCCTATCCTATCGTATACACCCTATCTATATCAATCGATTTTCTATGGTGCATATACTCCAGAAGTAACTACACTGCCATCTTCAACCAAATTAGTTATAAGCACATCATCTTTGGTGATTTTTATTCCGGAATTTTCAAAAAAAATCGGGCCGACCATTAAATATCCTACCGACATTACTATTCCGGTCTTTCTATTTAAAGCTATCCGACATATCCTGCCAGTCAAACCATATAATAATAATTAAGAGATTAACTCTAATAACCTGCCTTGAGAATCTTCTTATGCGCAAAATTTAGCTACTTATCCATTGCCATCGCAGCAGTTTCGTAAACAAGCCCTTCCTCAAATTTCCTTCCCATCAATTGCATTCCCACCGGCAATCCGCCAATCTCCCCTGCATTCACTGAAATCGCAGGCAATCCCGTGAGGTTCGCGGTCACTGTCAATATGTCCGCGGCATACATTTCAGTGGGCGTTGCCTTCTCCCCGATTTTCCAGGCGACCGTGGGCATGGTGGGCGAAGCAATAAGGTCAACCTCGCCGAGGAACTTTTCAAACTTTTGGGTGAGCGCCTTCCTCACCCCAAGGGCGCAGGTATACCAGTCATCCTGCACTTCCTTCATGGAAACATAGGTGCCCAGCAGAATCCTCCTCTTCACTTCCTTCCCGAAATGGTTGCTCCTTGCCTCGCTTACGCTCTCAGCCAGTGATTTGGCGATGTCTGCCTTCTGCCCGTATTTATATCCGTCATATTTTTGCATGGCGCTCGCAAACTCGGTGCACATAATCAAATAATATGTCGGGATAAGGTATTTTGTTTCCTCAAGCGAAAGTTCCATTACTTCATAACCAAGTTTGTCAACTTGTCTCATCACTGTATTTGAAACTGCCTTGTCGCATGCATCAAAAAATTGGTTTATTATGCCGATGGTTGGCGGCTTGGCGTGTGTTCTCTTAGTCATTTTTCCAATGCTGTAATTGCACTGGGCATCACGTTTGTCAGGCCCTCCGATTACCTCAAGGGTTTTCCGGTTGAGCTCAATGGCATCTTTTCCATTTCCGGTCATCGCGCCTATCTGCTCAAGCGACATGGCCATGTCAATCAGCCCATACCTGGAGACCGTTCCATAGGTTGGTTTCATGCCAGTCACTCCGCAGAATGAAGCCGGGCACCTCACCGAGCCGCCAGTATCAGAGCCCAGGGCGGCATCGCACATGCCTGCAGCCACCGATGCGGCAGCGCCCCCAGAGCTCCCGCCTGCCACGCGGGTTGTGTCATGGGGGTTCCTTGTCGGGTAGAATGCGCTGCTTGTGGTATCGCTGCCGCAGGCAAACTCATCCATGTTGGTGGAGCCGATGATGATTGCATCCTCAGCCAGCAGGCGGTCAATCACTGTGGCATTGTAGGGCGCAATATAATTCTCAAGCATTTTGCTGGAGCAGGTCGCTCTCCTCCCCTTTATGCAGATATTGCCCTTCACTGAAATGACTGTGCCTGCAAGCTTCCCGGCTCTGCCAGCCTTTGTTTTTTTGGCAATCTCCTGCGCCCTCTCAGTGCAATCATTAAATATGTCCACAAATGCCCTGATTTTTCCATCTGTTTTTTTGATGGCATCAAGTTTTTTGTGGATATTTTCTTCTATATCGGCAATCATTTTCGCACCAGTTTAACCTGCCAATTAATCCTCAAGGCTCTTAGGGACCATCATATAGCCGCCTTCCTTGTGGTTAAAGAGCTTTGAAATGTCCTTTGCGTCAACGCAGCATTCCTTCACTTCATCCTTCCTGGGCGTGGCTTTTGCCGCCTTGCCCTCAGCCACCTTGCCGTTGAACTTCTGCAAATCAGAAAAATAGGCAAGGATTCCCTTCAAATCCTTCTCGAGCTGCTGGGCTTCATTTTCGTCAAGCCTAAGCCGCGCTATGTGCGCCATGTCGGCGATGTTGAATGTTTTGGAGGTTTCCATGTTTCCCATGGATAGCTTTTGCCTGAAATAGTTTAAATAATGCTCCTCAAATCTCTCAAGAAATAGTCAGTCGCAACTTCCTTGAATTTGTTGACAAATTCGCCAACCGTTATCGTCCTGGCAGCCATCACACGGTGCTTGAATTCATCAGGTATGCCTATTTCGCACTTTTTCATTTTCACCAGGGCAACCACCTGATTTGGCGTTCTTACCATCCTCTCTTCAATTGCGACCAGCCTGTCATGTTCGATATGTATGGCGGCCCTGTTATGCGCTTTGATGAATTGCCCTATGTTCTTCCCCATGCTCACTGTCGGCCCTGCCACCTTCACCACGCTAGGCAGCACCCCCTGCTCCAATTCATAGAGCAGCAGGCATCTCTCGCCATTGCTCCAATAGTAATAGCCCATGATTGCAAACCCGTGATAGATAAGCTCCCTGCCAATTGCAAGCGAGGTTTTTTTCAGCTGGGGCCAGAGCATATCTTCCACCAATTTGGGCGATTTGAATTCCAGCATGAGCAGCGAGGTTTTCCTTGCCACAATCATCTTTCCCAGGGCTTTGGGAGCCGCCCGTATCTCTTTCCTGAAGAACATGCCGGCATTCGGCTTCTCAAGGAACATGCGCGCCGCAAATATGAACCTGGCAAGCGAAGTGGTGGAAACCACTGCCGCCACATTCCTGTTTTTATCCACCGGGTCGAGAACGACCAAGGGTGAGGTGAAGTTGGTTTCGGGTTTTTGAATTCGCCTGCTGGCATTTCTCCAGTTGGAGAAATTCTCAACAGCAATAGCTGTTGATCGCCAGCTGGCGAATAGCTCTCCCCTTCGGGTCGATGAGTTTCGAGTTTCGGAACTCGGAACTCGCAACTCGGAACCGCAATGGTTTCGGGTTTCGATTTTCGATTTTTCAGTTTCTGATTTTCCGACTGGCTCAAGGCATACCGGTATTTTCCAGTTTTGCGCATTCTCAATCGCCGAGGAAAACGAGCCGTATTGCAATATCAATAGTTCGCATAAATACCCGGAGAACCCCTCAACCCTCAATTCAGCGCCGTAAATGCCCAGCGCCTTGGCAAACTGCTTCAGCAGTCTCACGTCCTCCTTTTGCTGGGCGCTCAAATGCCTGTTGATATATTTCGTATGCAATTGGGACCTGTCCACAGCGGTTCCAAGCTCGCCTGCATGCGCTATTTTGAACGACGGCACCAGGTCAATGCCATGGTCATCCACGATGCATTTCAGGTAGGGATGCTCGGCATAGTGCTGCTCCAGGCGGTGGCCTGCAAGCGCCTTCCGTATATAATGGAACGCAGAAACGAGCATATGGTGCTTGGTGAACGATTTCGGAAATAGCAGGAAAATGTCCATCTCCTTGTTCCCTTTGAGATGGGTGCCCTTTGCCACCGAGCCCATGAGCCTGATTTCCACATGGTTCGGCAGGGCGGTTTTCAGCTTGCGGGTTACGGTTTTGGCGACTCTCTGCTCTTCTGTCATCTCCTCTGGTGAGGGCTTGATGCGCTGGAGCACGCCCTTGAGTATTTTATGAATACTCCGAGGGCTAAAGCCCTCAGGCAGAGATGCGCTGGCTTTAGGCGGGAGCTTTCCTTCTTGGTACGCTCCGCCAACTGAAATCTGCGACCGCGCACCCTCGAAGTATTCATCAAGTTGCTGTTTTGCCTGTTTAGTTGCCACATCAATCGCCGCATCCATCTCTTCTCTAATACTCTTTAAAAATGATGCATCTTTAAACGTTGCATGCTGCTTCTCCCAGGCCCTGCCAAATTGGTTGATAGGATAATGGATGCCTATCTCAAGCAAACGGTCTCTCCAGAGTCCGAGGAATTCCTTACCCTCAAAAGAGGCATTATTGAAAAAACAAAAAAATATTTTGATTGTGACGGGCTTGCTGCCATTGAAGGCACCGGCACGCTGGCTATCGAAATGATGGCTGCAACCGCATGCACCGGCAAGAAGGTGCTTTGCCTTTCAAACGGCGAATATGGCGGCCGGTTGGCCAAGGCATGCGCCGGCTATGCAAAAGAAGCCCGGGAATTCAGTGTTCCCATTGGCAGCTCCCTCACCCTTGGGCGCGTCTCCCAAAAAATTGACGACTCCGGCGCAGAGGTTTTGGCGCTTGTGCACAGCGAGACCTCATCAGGCGTGTCAAATGAGGTTGAAAAAATCTGCAGCTATGCAAAAGAAAAAGGCATGGTAACCCTGGTTGATGGCATCGGCTCTATCTTCGCTGCAGATTTTTCATCAAAGCGGTTTGGGGTTGATTTTGCCTGCTGCTCATCTTCAATGGCATTGGGCGCGCCTTCTGGTATTGGGTTGATAGGCCTAAGCGCCGGTGCGATAGAGCACGCAAAAAAATCAGCAGCCCCCTCCTATTATATGAACCTCTCCAATCATCTTTCAGCCTCAAACCCGCCTATTCCCACCCCCTCAGTCTGGCTCTACCATTCATTGGGCGAGGCCTACAAAATCCTTGAAGAGCACGGCGGCCTTCCTGTCAATGTCAAGCGCCATGCCGAAGGCAGTGATTTCATCAGGAAAAATCTGGCATCCATGGGAATTCAGGTGGTGGGCGAAGCTGGCTATCATTCGAACACAGTGACCGTGTTTAGCACTGGCAATCCACTGGCATTATCCCAAAGATTGAAGGAAAGGTTCGGCATTGAGATAGGAATGGGAATCGGCGCTCTGGGCGAAAACACGCTCCGGGTCGGCCATCTAGGCAATTTTACCCTTGCCGAATTGGATTATTTCACCAGCAGCCTGAAGGAATTGGCAAGTGAAGCGAGCTTCCCCAGGTAACAATAATTATATTTGTTCAAGAGGCAAACTAATATGGTGTGATTTCATATGTTGGACCTAAAAAGCATCAGGCAGGACCCGGAACCGTTGCGCACTGCGCTCAAAAATAGGAATTATGACATGGCACAGTTGGATGCCCTTCTCGCCGAGGACAAGCACTGGCGCGAGCGCAAGCAAAAATGGGAGGAAAAGTGCTCTGAGCGCAACAAGCTCAGCCTTGAAATCAGCAAGCTGAAGAAAGATGGCAAGAAGTTTGAGCATATCATTGCCAAAAGCAAGGGCATTGACGCTGAGGTTAAGGCTGCCGAGGAAGCAGTGGTTGAAATCGAGGACAAATTGAAGGCACTTGTAATGGGCTTGCCCAATATCCCTGACAAATCAGTGCCCGTTGGCAAGGATGAGACTGCCAACCCGGTGGTGCGCACCCACGGAAAGCCCTCCAAAACTTCCAAGCAGGCATTGCCCCATGACGAGGCCGGCATGAAACTGGGCTGGCTGGATTTCGAGCGCGGCGTGAAATTGGCAGGCCACAGGTTCGTGGTGCTCCATGGATTGGGTGCCAAGCTCGAGCGCGCAATCCTGAATTTCATGCTCGACCATAACACTGGCAAGGGCTACAAGGAAGTATTTCCCCCTCTCTTGGTCAACACGCCGACAATGACCGGAACAGGGCAATTGCCCAAGTTTGCAGATGAGCTCTACCATTGCGAAAAGGACGACCTCTGGCTCATCCCAACTGCCGAAGTGCCTGTCACCAACCTGTATGCAAATGAAATTCTCGAGGAATATGACCTGCCGAAGTATCATACTGCATATACCCCCTGTTTCCGCAGGGAGGCAGGCGCCTATGGCAAGGATATCAAGGGCATCATCAGGCAGCACCAGTTCAACAAGGTGGAATTGGTGAAGTTCTGCCTGCCTGAGAATTCCTTTGATGAATTAGAGGGCATGGTGAGAGATGCCGAATCCATCCTTCAGAAATTGGAGATGCCCTACCGGGTGATACAATTGTGCACCGGAGACATAGGGTTCGCCTCTGCGAAAACCTATGATATTGAGGTCTGGATGCCCAGCCAGGACAAATACCGCGAGATTTCATCCTGCAGCAATTGCCTAGATTTCCAATCGCGGAGGGCGAACATCCGCTTCAGGAGAAAGGGAAAATTAGAATTCGTGCACACATTGAATGGAAGCGGGCTTGCAGTCGGCAGGACAATGGTCGCAATCCTTGAGAATTACCAGGACGAAAATGGGATTACAATACCTAAAGTGCTGAGAGATTTTATGAAAATGGATAGAATTGAGTTTGAGGATTTGATAAAGAAGAAATAAATTGTACGTGTACGCACTTACCTATAATTGGCAATTGATTCTATGAGTACGGATAAACACAAGCTCTCGCTTTTTGACTGTGTGATGCTTGGCGTTGGCAGCGCACTAGGCCCTGAAATATTCCTTCTTTTGGGGCTCGCAGGCGCCTTGGCAGGTGTGCAGGCTGTCATATCCATATTCATTGCGTTTGTTTTTGCCTTGCTAGTTGGCCTTTGTTACGCTGAGCTTGCGACAGCAATCCCTACCTCTGGGGGAGACTATGTTTTTTCCAGGCGGGCATTCAAGGGCATGCTGCCGTTCATCGTTGGCTGGATAGTCTGGTTCGGGAACATAGTCTATGCAGCATTCAATGCCATCGCAGTGGCATACTTTTTGAAGGTAATTATACCTGTCCCGGTCGGACTAACCGCGATTTCATTCATAATAATATCCGGAGTCCTGCTTTATCTGGGGATGTGCACGCTGAAACGGGTGCAAAACGCGATGGTTGCAGGGTTGATTGTGCTGTTTGCGATTTTTGTTTACTCCACATTCAGCATCGGAGACTGGTCATATCTTTCAACTCTCATTGGAGGTGATTGGCGGGCAACTTTTTCGACAGCCGCGCTACTGTTAATTGCCTTCATAGGGTTTGAAGACATCATCTCTGTTTCTGCTGAAGTTAGAGAACCTAGAAAAACGATTCCTATTGCGATAGTTGCGACCCTGCTTGCGCTATTGGCTATCTATGTTTTCATTTCACTTGCAGTGTTTGCAATCTTGCCGATTTCTGCAGTGGCATCATCAGAAAATGCACTCCTTGATGCGGCAAGCATCGCCATGGGTGAAAACGGTAAGCTTCTTTTCAGCATAGCCGGTTTGCTCGCAATAGCCACCTCGCTCAATGCGGCAATGACCGCTGCAACCATGAACGCGTTCGCTTTGGGGCGAGACGGATACCTGCCGCGCAAGCTCGCAGCAATTAGCCCAAATGGGACCGCATCGATGGCTATTTTAGTAAGCGCAGCCATAATAGTCGTGTTCGCAGCGACTGAAGCGGTTGCATTCATCGCATACTTAACCGACTTCGCATACTTTATAGCCATCGCGATCTCTACTTATGCTCTCATAACGCTAAGACGGAACCAGCCTTCCCTTGAGCGGCCTTTCAATGTCCCATTCTACCCATACATCCCTTATGTAGCGATGGCACTAAGCTGCGTCTTCCTCCTGTTTATGCGCCCGCAATCCATGCTCATAGGTGCGCTTTGGATGCTGGCAGGGGTGCTCGTATACTATCTCTATGTGATTGGGATGAATCGCGTGAAGATTGCGTTCGGAGGGGTGCTCCTTTTCTTATCCGCTATTTTCTTCACTGCATATTTTATGATAGAGGCAGGATATTTCAGCCTTCCAAAAGCGGATTCGTTCAACTTGAACGGAGTTGTCTTGCTAATGGCAATTTCGCTTTTAGCGGCAGGGGCATATCTGATTATGTTCACAGGCAGCCGGACAAAGCTAACCCGCGAGCAGCGCTAAGCCGGCTAGAATATGTATCACTGCGATTAATGCCAGCCCTATCCCAATCAGGAGTTCGATGTTTTTAGGGGACCCAGTTGAAAATATGCCGAAAAAGAGCAGGAAAAATGCCGTCGCGCTGATTGTGCCGAGCAACAATAGAATCCCGCCGAATGCCAACCCGAACCGTTTTAGGATAGACAGGAAATAAATTTTTTCAGCCACACGCTGTACTGCCTTGGCCTGCTCGACAATGTCATCCATAATTTCATTCCCGGCCTGTGGAGATTCAGCGTTCCCATTTTCTCTATCGATTGGATTCTGCCCGGAATCTATATCATAATTGCGGGCTCTCCAATCTGTACGGTCATGCACATTTGATTTGCGTGGTTCGTTCATAGCTTTTTATAAGTAAGGGATAGTTTAAAAATCTAGTTTAACAGTCACCAAACAAACGGAATCAGCCGGTAACGGTTTTTTTTGCAGTAGTCCCCATACCCTAGCAGCCCGCGGTTAAGCACCACCTCCTCATTTAAAATCCGGTAAACAAGCAGTGGTGGCAGAAGTAAAAATGCGGGCAAGGCAAAATACGAGCCAAGTGCTATTGGGGTTGCCAGAAACATTATCATCACCCCCAAATACATTGGATGCCGTATGACTGAATATGGCCCGGTTGAGATGACTTGCTGCCCTTTTTCAACCTCAATGATGCGCAAAGCATAGCTGTTTTCCCTAAACACTAGGAAAGTCCATGCATATCCCATAAGGACAAGTGCATCTGCTGCGAGCACGAATTCAACTGGTATATTTGACCATCCAAAACGGCGGTCCAGCCCAGGAATTAAAAAGCCGATTAAGAAAACGACACTTGACAGTTTTATCGTGAAGTTGGCAGAATACCCCGCCCTTCGGGCGGGGATGAATGCCAAGCTCCAACTTCACGAGAATTCAAGGACAACAGCCCTTGAGATTTTCGGAAAGTCCAGCAGGACTTTA
>MNVF01000072.1 GCA_001871535.1 Candidatus Micrarchaeota archaeon CG1_02_49_24 | reverse complement strand
TTGAATGCGCCTGCGGGCGCATAGCTCTCGCAAACTCTTGTTTGCTCAATGCCATGCCAGGGCAGTTTACTACCCTGGTCGCTCCAAAATTTCAAGGGTGAATGCCAATTCACTCCGCGAGAATTCGCAAGCTTTGCTTGCGAGATTTTCGCTATCAAGCGAAAACTGATTTTCGAATGAGCCTCATACCGCCCAGCTTGCGGGCGGTTTGAATCGACCTGCTGGTCGATAGCTCAACAGCAGAGCTGTTGATGGCTCTTCGAAAAATCTGATATCAGCACCTTCTCCATAATACGGCTGTGTGAATGCATCGATTGAAAAAGGAACACTCGAAAACAGAAAGAATAAAGCCAGCAGGAGACTCGGGTAGAATATGCCCAAATATAATGGAATCCAGCGCATTGATTCATTTCCCATACTATACTTGGCATAACTAATCTTTAAATGCCTTATCTGAGTTATCTAACTATCGGCTAGCCGTTAGAGGTGGGATTTATGGCAGAGGTTGACGAATTCCTGAAGCGCATAGAAACAGAAAACGTCAGGTGGCTCGACCTGCAGTTTGTGGATTTGGCAGGCGCCCTGCAGCACACCACCATCGCCACCCACGAGCTCACCGAGGACTCAGTCCTTGCAGGGCTTGGCAGGCTCGACGGCTCCTCCATCAGAGGTTTTCAGGGCATTGCCGAATCTGATTTGGTGCTCCTGCCAGACCTTTCCACCTACCACCCCATCCCTTGGGAAATGCGCGCAGGCCTGTGCTATGCGAACATCGGCGAGGCGTTCGGAGGCGACCGCTATCCCAAGGATTCTAGGTTCATTGCCGAGCGCGCTGAGATTGCGGTGAAGAGCGCCGGCTACACCAATGCATTCCTGGGCCCCGAAGTAGAATTCTACATATTTGACTCGGTTGCCTACAACACCTCCATGCCCTACCGCGGCCAGTCCTACCAGATAGAATCCCGCGAGGGCGCCTGGAACTCGTTCGGCCAGAATTTCCCCATAGGGTTCAAGCGCGGCTATTATCCGGCTCCCCCGCAGGACCTCATGCAGCTGGTGCGCATGCAAATCTCCGAGGTGCTGGAAGACAGCTTCGGGTTTGAGGTGGAGTGCCACCACCACGAGGTAGGCAGCGCAGGCCAGGGCGAGATTACGTTCAAATATGATTCCCTGGGCGGCGCGGCAGACAAAGTGGTGCTGCTCAAATATGTGATAAAGAATATCGCAGCTGCAAACAACCAGATTGCCACCTTCATGCCCAAGCCGATTTACGGAGACAACGGCTCTGGCATGCATACGCATGTGAGCATCTGGAAGAACAATTCAAACACATTCTACGATGCCGGTGACAAATACGCTGAGCTGAGCCAGACCGCGCGCTATTTCATCGGCGGCTTGCTGGAGCACGGCAAGGCGCTCTGCGCGTTCACCAACCCGACCACCAATTCCTGCAAGCGGCTTGTCCAGGGGTTTGAGGCTCCGGTCTATCTCTGCTGGAGCAGGAGGAACCGCAGCGCGGCAGTGCGCGTGCCGGTTTACGATACGGGTAATGAGGCAAGCAAGCGCATTGAATTCAGAGTGCCCGACCCGTCCGCGAATCCCTATTTTGCATTTGCAGCCATCATGGCGGCCGGGCTTGACGGCATCAGGAAGAAGGCAGACCCAGGCGACCCGGTGGACGAGGACGTCTACAGCATGGATGAGAAAACCAGGAAATCCCATGGGATTGAGGCGGTCTGCGGCTCGCTGGGCGGCTCGCTGGATGCGCTGAAGAGCGATGACAAATTCCTGAAGGGCATCTTCACCAACGAAGTGCTGGACAGCTATGCCTTGCTGAAGCGCGGCGAGGAGAAGGAGAATGGCAGGATGCCGACTCCCTGGGAATTCCAGGAATATTTGAATGTTTGATTATCGGGAGGCCAAGAGAATTGAATGCACCAGTTGGCGCTTGGCATTCATCCCCGCCCGAAGGGCGGGGTATTCTTCCAACTTCACGATAAACTAGATTATTGTTTAACCGTATCTTTTCCTCTCCTAGTAACCTGCCATTTTGCCTGAAGTGCCATTTGGACAAGCCCTCTAATCGAAGTGGCCTCTCTCCCTCCAATTGTCTCAATGAACAAAGGATTCAATTGCTGAATTCGCTGTAAATATGAGTTATAATTTTTTGTTTGAATAAACACCAATTTCACATGCTCCCTATCTGTAATTGCAATGCCTGCATTCCTGAGCTGGATGATAGTTTCCTGATAAATGCACCGGATATAATCGGTTGCTGCCCTATCAACGCCCATTTTCTGCAGCATGTCTATGGTTGCAGCAGGCCCTAACCCGCCTGCTATCCCAACCACCTTCCCATCCTTGCCCGCAGCAACCAGCCTGTCGGCAACCACCTGTGTGGTGTCTATAAGCGCAACTTCCTTTCCGGCAATCTGTTTGGTTTTTCCTTCAAGCACGAGTGGCACTTCAGTGCAGCCCAGAATCAATGCATACGCACCCTTGGAAACAAGCATCGTCGCCGCAGTTTCCATGAGCCTGCGCGCAACTCCAGTTGCAAACCCTGCCTTTATCCCAAATACGCCGTAAATGGATTCCATCACAAGCCCTTCCTGCGGACCCAACAGTTTCTGGAGTGCCTGCTCAAGCTTCAGGAAATTTTCCCCTGAAATTGCGCCTGTTTCCTTATCCACTCCATATTGCAAATAAAATTCCCTAGTTACCCTTCCCTTTGCATCAAGCCATTCCGAATCAGGCTTCGGCTTTTGCCCGAGTGTTATTACCGATATGCCTTTTGCCTTGCAGACATCCTGATAGAGTTCTGTGTTTGCCGTGCCAGTGGTCGCCAGCAGGCCGACTGTCTTTATCCCGCTTGCAGCAATCGCCTTTGCAGTGCCTTCAATCATATGGGCGACTACAATCTCATTAGGGTGAAGCGAATCAGGGTTTTCATCCATTTGCCTGTTGAACCAATAGTGCATGGTATTGCATGCTATCCCGGCAGTTTCAGCCCCAAGATTATGCAACATGTCAAATGAATTTCTGAGGAACGGGATAGGCGAGGGCGCAAGCCCTTTTATCGCGTCTGTTCTGTCAGGGGTTGATGGGTTGAGTACTGCAATTATCTCGCGGGTGTCCGTTTCAGGTGTGTAAACTACAACAAAAGGCCGTTCATCAGCAGGGTTAATCCCTTCAGGCACGTCGCCTTTTTTGAACGCTCTTTCTGGAGGCTCTGTGTGCATCCGTGTTTTAGCTGTATGTTTATCTTCCATGTGAACCACCATCAAAATCACCCGTTAATTTCAAATTTCGATTTGCCTAATTTGTTTTATTCAGGTATGCAATTATCGGAACATCTCCCAGAATATATGTGTTGTTTGCATATAAAACAGGCACTCCCCACTGATTTGCGGGTATATTGAAATAAGTTGCAAAATCCCTGTAGCGCGTCTTGCCCGAATCAGGGTCCACATCAGTCATGATTAGCCTGTGGCTCAGGTTGTTTGCATAGATGTAGTTGAGCACATTGACACAGTGGCCGCAGCCAGTGGTGTAGAAAAAGTATTTCTTGCTTGCATTGATTGTGAGATTGGCAGGCGCTGCAGGCAGCTGGGAATTTTGGGCGTTGCCCTGTGATGTATTCTCATAGGTGGTTGTCTCTATTTTCAATGCGCCTGCCAGTTCCTTTGCAGTGTTGTTTATGATTCTCATGCTCAGGTTGCCTGTCGTATTCAGCGACGGCGAATAATTCCAGTTCAACTCATTTTTTATCTGCGTGCAGGCAGTCATAACTGCGAGCAGGATAAGTGTAAGCACTATTAATTTTTTCACAATACCACCATTTTCCATTTTTCCCTGGAATAATATCTTTTTATCAAAACTGCTTAAAGCATATCCTGTGTAAATCATTTGGTGTTTAAATGATTACCACGGCAGATGTGAAGATTCCAGCCTCCCCGCTCGAGCGCGTAATCGGCCAGGAGGAAGCAGTTTCCATCAGCCGCATCTGCGCCAAGCAAAAACGCCATCTCCTTCTAGTTGGCGTGCCTGGCACCGGCAAGAGCATGATTGCCCTGGCGCTGGCAAGCATCCTGCCCAAAGCAACGCAGGAAATTTCAGTGATGCACAATTTCGAGCGGCCCGAGCGGCCTATTATTGAGGTTCGCACCTGCGCCGATGCGCTGAAAGAAAAACATGACCCCGCTGCCTTAGGCAAGCCCATCAACCCAGAGGATTTGCCAGTGCACGTTTCAGAGCGCCTGGGCTTCAGGTGCCGCTCCTGCGCCAGGCTGAGCCGGCCGTCGCTGAATATCTGCCCTGGCTGCGGCAGTGACAAATACAAGCTGGATTCCTCTCCATTCGACGACCTGCTCCTCAATATAGACAACCACAAGCTTGAGAGGCGCGTGCAGACCACCCGCCTGGCCGACGGCAAGGAGAAGGCAGTTGCCTACGAGCTCACCCCTAATGAAAAGGTGCGCATGATTTCCCATGAGGAATTGAAAAAGCTCAGGAAAATGGAGGAGAAAAAACCCAGGAAGGTCATTCTCCCATCGGAGCGCAACCAGTTTGTCCAGGCAACCGGTGCCAACGAGGCGGAATTGCTCGGAGATGTGAAGCACGACCCCTATGGTGAACACTCGCAGATAGGCTCGCCGCCCTATCAGCGCGTGGTGCCCGGCGCTGTGCACGAAGCTCATGAGGGCGTGCTTTTCATAGATGAAATAACCACCCTCGGCAGCCTGCAGAGATACCTGCTCACTGCAATGCAGGAAAAGAAATTTTCAATCACCGGCAAGAACGCCTCGAGCACAGGCGCAATTGTGCGGGTGGATGACGTGCCATGCGAATTCATCCTCGTATGCGCCTCCAACATCAACGACCTCAGGCAGATGCTGCCTGCCCTGCGCTCCAGGATTGATGGCAACGGCTATGAGGTGCTCATGAACAGCCACATGCCGGACACGCCTGCCAACCGCGAAAAGCTTGTGCAATTCATGGCACAGGAGATTGCCAAGGATTCGCGCATCCCCCATGCGGATGTGGAGGCAGTCGAATCCATCCTGAATGAGGCAAGGAAGATGGCCCGCGACGTGGACAATGCCAAAAACAGCCTGACGCTCAGGCTGAGGAAGCTTGCAGGCCTGCTCAAGCTGGCTGGTGACATGGCAGTGGTTGCAGATTCGGATGTGATTACAAAAGAGTTTGTTGCCAAGGCGCTGAAGCGCGCACGCAGTGCCGAGGAACAGCTGGATGAGCGCTATGACAACTGGTGGCAGCGCGAGTCCACTGATTTTGGCGCAAGAAAAAGGCAGCCCGCAGGCGCGGCATCCTCTGCCAGCGAATTTCGTTGAGCATTCTCATCTTTTTTATTTTATCAGTATGCTCAGGGCAATTGTCAGCAGCCCGCAGGCCAGCCCGATGAACACCATGCGCACACCAGAGGCAATCCTGTTCTCCCGCGATATCTGCCCGAGCAGGCTGCCTAATGTATAGAACGCAAAGAAGCACAGCAAGAATGAGAGCGCATAGACAAGCTGGATGCCGCTCATGATTAGGCCGTAAACATTCACAGTGACATTGGTGCTCAGCCCGGCCGCCTCTGCGGCAATGAATGGCGAGAGAATATAGATGGATGCCAGCAGGGGCGCAGTGCCGTCCACAAGCCCAACAGCATAGCTTGCAAAATTGCCGGCTTCAGCAATATCCGTCTTATTCAGCTTCTTGAGCATCTGCTTCTCCAGCTCGCGCATGGACTTCAGCCGCTCTGCCCGCTCGCTCATATAGGATCCAAGAAAACCAGAGAATGTTATGGCTATGGTCGTGCTGAACCCGACAAGGAGGACAAGCCTTGGCTCAAAAATGCCTCCCAAGTAGGAGCTGAAAAGTATGCCAAACATGGTTAGTGTGCCGTCAAAGGAATTTATCACTAGGTAGCGCCTTGCTATCTGGTCCACCTTTGCCAGGCGGTAATAGTATTTATAGATATGAAAAGTATACCTTATCTGCTGCAGAATGCCCATGATATCCCTGCTCTCCCTAGACCTTATTTGTAGTTACCCGTTCTACATTGTGGATTGAGGCGCCGTGCCTCTCCAGGAGCTTGCGGATGGCTTCGTAATTCAGGTCGGTCCCCTCGATGAGGATTTTTATCGCCTCGACCTTGCGCTCGACTTCCGTGATGGTGATGTCCACCAGATGCACGTCTGGCAATTCATTCAGGCTCTTGGAAAGCTCTATGGTGCCGGGGTCGATGGGTTTCATGACATCCAATACAAGCAGTTTCACTTTTACCATGGAATATCTCTTTTTGTAGGTGCTGCTTCGCAGCCAAGCACGATGCATAGACATATGTTCATTAGTTATTTTAAGGTGAGTAATTTAAACCTTTTCATGAATTTCGACGGAAAAATCACAGCCGCTGCAATCCTGGCTGTGTTGGTGTTGGCGCTTGCCTTGGGGATTTTGTGGCTCATCTCAGCCAATCAATTGCATCCAACCAAAACAGCCACCTTGAGGATGCCTGATGGCACGATTGTTGCAGCAGAGGTTGCGGATACCCCTGCCTTGCGCGAAAAAGGGCTAATGCTCCGGGAATCATTGTGCGAAGCCTGCGGCATGCTTTTTGTGTTTCAGGAACCTGCCCGCCATCCCTTCTGGATGAAAAATACACTCATCCCCTTGGAGCTGATTTATATGAACGAATCATTTGGCGTGGTTGAAATCGCGCAGCTCCAGCCCTGCAAAAATGACCCCTGCAATTCCTATCTGCCTGTGCAGGCTGCAACCTATGTGCTTGAGGTGAATGAAGGATTCGCAGGCAGGCATAACATCTCGGTTGGAAGCAAGCTTCTCTCCTAAGTTGACTGGCAGCGCCCGCTGCAAACCAATTTATAATCTGAATGCAACGTATTCCCATGCTTCAGTTCATCCGTTATTTGCCAGACAGCGCCATTCTTTGCCACAACAGCGACAGGCGCAAGCTGGAATCTATCCCTCTCTTAAAAGGTGAATCGTTCTCATTTCAATTCAGCAACTGGAAATATTGCACTGGACATTTTGGCAATGGCAGTGCCGGCTACGTGCCCTGTGCCAAACCCATCACCCGGGGCCGCCAATGCTCCTCCTGCATGACGAGCGATGTGCTTTGCTACAAGTGCACTGGCGAGAGCTGTTTCATGCCTGGAATGGCAGAATCATGTGCCAAGGGCGAATGGAGCATCTATCTTGCCATCATAGGCGATTTGCCGAAGGTGGGCGTCACCTCAAGGGAGCGGTTTGGGACGCGCCTGCTGGAACAGGGCGCAGACTATGGCATGGAGCTTGCGCGCGTGACCGGCGGGCTCGAATCAAGGATGGCCGAGCGCGTGATTGCCGGACTGCTAGGCGCAAAAATGGTTGTTTCAAAAAAGAAAAAGCTGGATTCCCTGGGCGCCCCACTCCCTCTTGAGAAAGCACAGGAAATTGCCGCTGGTGCAAAAGAAAAGCTGGCTGCCTATTTTGAGCCGCCCAAGGACTCAGATTTAATTTCCTTTCTTTCCCATTATCCCCAGGCAATGGGTGATGCGGAGTTGGTGGAAGATTTAAGCTTAGGCGGGAAATTCCTGGGAAAGAAGGGCACCTTCCTGTTTTTTGAAAGTAATGGTGGGAAATATGTCTCGGAAATGAGTTCCTTTGAAGGCAGGATGATAGATATTGCCGATGGTACTGATACATCACAGGCAGACGGAACTCATATGGCAATCCATCGGCTGCATAATATGTTCTGAGGGTTTGTCATGGGTGGAAAAATCACACTGGTTCTTTTAGGCCGCGAATATCCTCTCCCAGACCTGCTTATATGCGCCATCCCCGCCTGCGACCTTGCCGGCTTTCTCCTGGGCGCCTATTATTACTACGGCCCAGAGCTTTCGCGCACATCCCTTCTGCTCTGGCCATTTGTCCCGGACTGCCCTCTTGCAGCAGGCTTCATTTTCCTGGCAACCTGCCTCCTCTGGCTCGGCAGGAAGAATGATATTGCAAACATGTTTGCCATTTCCGCAGGCCTTGCCTATGGCTTGTGGACCATGGGCGTGCTTATGGCCTACCCTGATTTCTACAATGGCTACAATGGCGTTTTCCTCTCGGCAGCGCTCTGGCTCCTACACCTGTTCATGGTTCTCCAGGCATTGATGCTCATCCGCGAAACGCGGTTCACCCCAGTTGGCATTTCGGCAGCAATGGCATTCCTCTTTGCCAGCTGGGTTTCTGATTACGGTCTGGGCACCTCGCCGCCAATTCCCCTGTATGCATTCGCGGAAATAGCCTCTGCCACATTCCTGCTGGCTGCTGGGGTTTTCATCGCAATATTTTTGCTGAAAGAGAGCCGGATTTTGGATGATTTGCTGAGCTTCAAGGCAGCACGCGATTCGGGCAAAACCTAAATATCCTCTAACACAATTGTTTTTATGCTTTTTGTGACAGAATTATACTTGGTATAATTATGGCTGACTTATTTTTAACCAGGAGAGGATTTTGTCGAGCGGCGGGTTTAGCTGTAGCTACGCTCAAATTGCCCCAAGTGCTCGCCGAAGGGGCACAAAAACCGCTAACACGGGAACAGTTGATAAAAGAAGCTGCAACTGCTTTGAGAAATACATCGCGGAGTGCATATGACCCTGAATTAGGGGCTATTTTTCTAAAATCAAGCATACTTGAAAACGGCCGAATGACATTGGTGGGTACAAAACCTGGCTGGGATAAATTATTGGTACGGGTGTTTGACAGCAAGAAGAGGGATGCTGAGGGATTTTTTGAGCAGGTAAGTGAATCCGCCTGTGATTTAGGGCTTAAATTGCCTGAAGGTAGAGCCACCCCGCCTGTGATTTATACTCATTCTGACTTTTATTGGACCAGTGAGGCCAGAGTGATAGCTGTTGTTGGCGGTGGGCTGTTTGCAGTTTTTATGCGAAATGGTGACGGGTATAAGAGAGTTATTACGGAACCTATGCAGGGAGTACTTGGAGTGGTTTCTGTCGGTTTGGCGGAATTAGCGAATGGGGTTTGCTTAGCTGTGAAAGTCATTCCTGGCAAGATTACAACTGTTAGCGAAATAGAAACAGGTTCTAATAAAATGACTGTCCACGCGTTCAAGCCTGAGGAATTGAGTTGAACTTGAGATGGAGGATTCCCTCGGGTTGACCTTCCCTTGAAGAAACGTGCTTTATTATTAATCCTAATTACAATAATTACAAAATACATTCATTAGTCCGGTTTCCCTAGGGACTCGTAGTCGAATGGTAAGACGCTACCCTGACATGGTAAAGATTCGCGGTTCGATTCCGCGCGAGTCCACTAATTGCTTCTTGTGATATGGGCGTCAAGTTATCGGGAGGCCAAGAGAATTGAATGCACCAGTTGGCGCATAGCTCGAAAAGTCCTGCGGGACTTTCCGATACCACCTGCTTCGCAGGTGGATGGATTGGCAGTGGCCTCGCGAGAATTCAAGGACAACAGTCCTTGAGATTTTCGCTATCAAGCGAAAACTGGATTTGCGAATGAGCCTTCATACCCTGCACATTGTGCAGGGTCTCTCGCATCAGCGAGAGAGGCTCTTCGGAAAATCTGATATCTAATTCAGTAACGTAA
>MNVF01000083.1 GCA_001871535.1 Candidatus Micrarchaeota archaeon CG1_02_49_24 | reverse complement strand
ATCGTGAAGTTGGCAGAATACCCCGCCCTTCGGGCGGGGATGAATGCCAAGCGCCAACTTCATGAGAATTCAAGGACAACAGCCCTTGAGATTTTCGGAAAGTCCAGCAGGACTTTACGAGCTATCTTCCAACTGGAAAGATTCAATCGCTATCAAGCGAAAACTGGATTTCCGAATGAGCCTTCATACCCTGCACATTGTACAGGGTCTCTCGCATCAGCGAGAGAGGCTCTTCGGAAAATCTGATAAAATTAATGTGAGCTGTGATTCCATGGATAATCTTAGGCCGTTGCTGAAACTCAAAGCGTGCAGGTCAATTCTTGCGCTCAAGGATGTGACCCAGGAATGGTATATTTCCAAGCTCGCTGGCCAGAGTGAAGCAACCTATGTATTCACCACGTGCCTGGTAAGAAAGCTCCAGAATCTGGGGCTTGTGGAGTGCAAGCCAAAGGGCAGGGCGAAAATTGTGAAATTGACTGAAAAAGGCATGTCCCTCGCCAATTCGCTCGAGGACATGGTGAAACTGACTAAATTATCCGCCAACCCTTAAGTCGATCGCCTTGCTCACCTTATTCTCAATGAGGTCATAGTTTCTGTAGTGGGTCATCACAGTGAGCCTGACCTTGTAGATGCCTGCGCGGGAAGCGGTGTTGCCCTGTATCCTGTAAACTATTTCCTTTGTCTCATTTGCCGTGAGCGTGCCGAGCCTGACTTCCTTGGAACGCTGCATTGCCAGGTTGTCGAACCCTATGCCATAGGGCACTGAGACCGTGAGTGAAAGAAGCACTTCCTTCTTGCTGTTGTTGGTAATCTCGATAATCAGGTCAGTGTCGCTCTCGGCCATTGCCTTAAGCGCATAGGGCTTGAACCTCGTCCTGACAAGAATTGGAGTGTCTGGGGTTTTATCATCCTTAAATAGTCCAAATAGGTCCACGTTACCACCATCGGTCTCGGGTTTCGAGTTTTCAGTTTGCTATTTGATTTAGGTAAATTCATTTTTTATTTATATGCTCAAATATGCATCTTTTGGTGTGCTGGGCACGAATACTTTAAAAATACAAAGTTCTCTTATTTACCCATGGCGATCAATAGCACGATAGAACTAGAGAAGATAGTCGCAAAGCCCATGTGGAAGACCGTTCTCGTAGAGCTTGTTGATTCCGAGAAGCTGGACCCCTGGAACATTGACATAGCTGAAATCAGCGAAAAATACCTGAAGAAAGTCAGGGAGTTCAAGCTTCTCGAATTGCATCTTCCAGCCAACATCATCCTGGCAGCCTCCATCCTCCTCAGGATGAAGAGCGACTCGCTCAAATTAGTGGACGATGTGCCGGTAATGCAGGAGGCAGGCGATTCGGGCGAGCTGGCGCTCAGCATTCCGACTCTTGAAATAGCAGGCAGGGTAATGCCCCAGCGCAAGGTTACCCTCAGCGAGCTCATGTCCGCCCTTGAGGAAGTGATGAAGGATGTGGATGCCAGGATGGTTCCTGCAGTGGTCATTCCTTCAGAGCCGGTCAAGTTCGAGATGCCTGCCTTTGATATTGATGAGCGGATGGAATCAATCTTCGCTAAAATAAGCGCCAGCCCTGAGATGCTCACGTTCAACAGCCTGCTGGAGGAGCGCACGCCACATGAGAAAGTGCAGACGCTCCTGCCCCTGCTTCACCTGTGGCAGAAGCGCAGGGTCGCCCTTCTCCAGGAGGAATTCTTCGGCGAAATTTTCATCAAGCCGGCTGGCGAGCCCTTTCTTTTGATTTCGCCCGATGGCGAAAAGCTCGACAGCAAAGCTGTCGATTTCGCAGAAAGGAAAGCGTTCACGGAAAGAAAAGGTATAAGTGAACGTGCCGTTGGCGCTACAGGCGGCCTTCTGGAGAACGAAAAAGGGGATTTGGATGGACCAGAAGAGGATAGTTGAGGCCGCACTTTTTATGAGCGGCAGGCCGCTCAGCGCAGAAGAGCTGGGCCGCCTGTTGGGGGTAGCCGCGCTTGGGTACATTGAGAAAATAGTGGGCGAGCTGGCCCGCGAATACGACGAGCGGAAGAGTGCGGTGCAGGTGGTGAGCGAGGCAGGCAAATACGCCCTGCGGCTGCGCGAGGAGTATTCTGTCATTGCCAAGGATTTCGCAAAGGAGGCAGAGCTTTCCAGGGGCGCGCTTAAGGTGCTTGCCTACATTTCAAAGAGCCCCCGGGTGCTGAAATCCTCGGTTGTCAAATTATTGGGTACTTCTGTTTACGGCTATGTGAAGGAATTGTGCGACAAGGGGTTCCTGGAGCAGAAGCGCAGCGGACGGAGCAGCAAGCTCAGCGTCACCGAGAAATTCAGGATGTATTTCAATGTGATTGAGACCACGCAGGGCGTTGCGGAGAGGAGCGAGGCTGATGTGAGCGAGGCGGTGCCGGAAGTTTATAATGAAACTGAAGGGAAAACTGGTGAAGGAGACGAAGGCGCCAATGCTGATTCTGGGGAAAATGAAAGCGAAACTGAGAAAATGGAAGAATGAAAAAGAAAAAAAGGAATCAATCTAGGCGAATCATTGTTCTGGTCGGCTGGTTGTTGCATATTGCATCTCTGCCTTCAAATAAGCCAGATATTCCTCTGGTGCTCCAATCGTTTTATCCAGATATTTATATTTCCCAGCCAGTTCAGCCAAAGTGTCTTCTTGGAATTTTCTGAAGTCCGTTGGAGTATATAATCTCATCCCATCCATCGTTTCATCTGTAATTCCAGGGACCCGTTCAGGAATCAGGCAATCCCTTCTGAAAGGATGCGTAGCCCATCTTATGGTTCCGTTCACTAAACCATCAATCAATAGTTTAGATATTGAGGGGGTAATATCAACAGCTCCCGCGCTGCCAACGCTCATGGAAGCAAAAAATGGCTGTGCGTGGATATTTTCGAGTGCGCTGTGCAATCGTTCCATTACAACTGGTAGATACCAGACAAAATCAGTTGTTGCGCCGCCATCCCTGTTTACACCGCTTAATCTAGTAGTTGCACCAGTTGGCTTGTCGATATAATTAGTCGAGAATTCTATCACAGCTGCCGTCACAGCATTAGCCGTGTTGTTTAATTCTGGGTGATAGAACAGCATAAGAGGTGGTGCAGTATCTGTTTTGGTCAAATTTAATATGCCATGAAGCTTTGAGCCGGGGCTTGTGCTGCCATCCCAATTGTCAAACGCAGAAAATGGTACCGAAATTCGCATATTCTTAGTTCTTGCTAGGTCACAGTAATCCGGTGTTAAGACTCCTTCCGCTGACTCAACCCATTCTACATTTTCCCATACTGGGTAGGGAGCCCTTTCTAAAGTGCCTAAGACGTTGGCATTATGCTTCATAGTTAATCCATCTGCTTTTGCATAAGAACCATACTCAACCCAATAGCCAATGCCAGTATTTGGATCCACTATGATATTATCATCTCCCCATATCCTCTTGCCATTGAACGTAGTAATGCTCTTGCCGCCGCCACTTTGGGCAATTACAGCCAAGTCGATTAGTTCGCCATTTGTATCTGCCCATCTGGTATGTCCGGCATGTAATGGCATGTAACCAAGCTTGGTGCAATAATCCCAGTGGAGCATGAACCAAATCTTTTTCATAGGCCCGCCGTAATCGTTGCCTGCGTTGAACGCCAGCCCAGTTTCTTCACCATATGGATACAGATAGAATTTTGTTTTTGCGTGGGATGGATTCGAAACAATCAGCATGTCCGGTTCATCATTAGCCCTGTCTGCAGGGACTTCGCCAAGAACATTGGCAAGCATATGGAGATTTCCAATCGTTGCTGAAGGATGTACATATGCGACCTTCGCGCTTATTGGGGAATCCGGATGTCCTACAATGCCTTCATACAGCACAGCGCCTTTTGTCCGCGCATACCACTCTAAAGTAGCAGTTATGCCTCTGAATCCTTCTTGGTAATCCGGTCTGTCTTGCGTCATTACCTCACGTGCAGCCGGGTCACGTGCAAGATGGTAGGTGTAAAATTCAACGCCATTATCTCCGACAGCTCGCGCACGCGTATCTTTTTGGAGTGCAAGCGTGTGCAACTCTTTCCTATTAACGCGGGGCAATCCAATATCATGCGCTCTTTGCCACATGTGCTCAAGAAGGCGAGGATGTTCAATGACCCCTCTATTTATTAAACCTTGTTTAAAGCAGGATAATCTCAATCCTTTGTCCATTGAATCCACCCACCTTTTTAGTTAAAACCTATCCCATTTGTTTATTGAGATTGGTATTTATAAAATTATGTCGTAAGTGGTTTATTTATGGCATTTAGTGGTGGAAAAAAAGAAGCAGTTTTTTCAGAGGCTGTTAATCCATTTCACTATTTCGCTTTTCGGAAGCGCACCGACGTTCGTTCCCACGGGCGCGCCACCCCTGAACACTACCATGGTCGGTATGCTCATGACATTGAACTGGGCAGCCAGCTCGCCTTCGCTGTCGATGTTTACTTTTACAATGCGCACCTTATCTGCCAGCTCCCTGCCAATCTCCTCAAGCACAGGCCCTGCCATCCTGCAGGGGCCGCACCAGTCTGCATAAAAATCAACCAGCACGAGCTTTGGCCCGCTCGCCTCGATTACTTCCTTCTGGAATTGGTCAGCCGTTATAATCGTCGCCATATTTATCACCAGTTTTCAGTTATCCGTGTTTATTTCTTTTTTGCATGTTCATTTTCCTTGCCGGTTTTCTTTTCATGCGTTTGGTGTTTCGCATGCTTCGTTGCCACCCTTGCCGAGTGCTTTTTCACGGGCTTTGGCTTCTTTTCCCCCTTCTCCTTCTTTGGCTTTGCCTCCTTTCCGAGCGCGATGCCCAGCAGCTTCTCCATCTCATCATTGCTCTTGACTGTTTGGCCAGTCGGGTCAAGGTGGCGCGCGTTAATCTTTCTCTTCCCGCCGCTGGCCGTGATGATTTCAACAATCAGGTTTTCAGGCGCGGTTGTGACTACGCACTGGCTTCCGCCCTCTCTCCCGGCAACAATCACGCAAACAGAACCTTTCCTTATTGCTCCCATGATAACACCCCATGAACAAATAAATGGTTTATTCCTTATCTTCCTTCAAATTCTTTGAGCGCTTTTGCAATCACGCCTGCAACTTCCTCAGCACTTTTGTTTTCATTGGCTATTACCAGGTTAAACATCTCATGCTTTGAAATGTCAATGCTGTAAAGCTTCTTATACCTCTCTATGTTCTGTGAATCTCGCGTGTTCACGTGCTCAAGCGCCTGCGCTTCAGTGATGTTTTCCCTGCCAGCCACGCGGCTTGCGCGCATCCCAGGGCTTGCCTCCAGCCAGGCCTTGAAGCTCTCGGGAATCATCCAGGGCGAGAGCCAGGTGGACACCACGCAGCCGCCCATCTCCCTCGCGCGCTTCACAATCAATTTATCCAATTCAATATCAATATTCCTGTCTTCCTCGGCAAGTTTCTGCACTTCCTCCAGCTTCATGCCGCGCTCCCTGGCGATGTCCTTGAAGGTTATATTCAGGTGCGGGTAGTCGAGCAACTCGGCCAATTTGAGCGCAACCGTGGTCTTGCCGCTTCCAACATAGCCGGAAATGCATACGATTGTCATGCCAATCAAGGTTCAAGGTCTAAAGTTTAAAGTTGGAGGGTATAAGGGAACCAGAATGAGATGCGAGGTCTTCGTGAGCTATGCTCACGAGCTATCGCCGAAAGGCGATTCAATCGAACAGCAGTTCGATATAGACCGAAGCAGATCTTCGGGTTCACTTAGGTTTAAATCGGGATATATTTCCTGTATTTGAGCGCTACCTCAGTGATGGCAATCTCGCCGCGCCTGACCCTCGCACCGTAGATTATGGCTGCCCTTGAGCACCTGGTGCAGAGCTGGCCGCCGAATTTGCGCCTGTCTGCCCTGGAGTTGAGCGGTATGGCTGATTTGCAGGCCGCGCAGCTCTTGTTCTTTGGCTGCCGCCTCTTGAACCTCAGCTTCGTCCTGTTTTTCGTCTTTACCCTGAGCTTTCTTACGCTTTTTGACCTGTAACGCGGTTGCATCTGGAATCACCTTATAACTGAGATTATGCCTGTTTGGAGTATTTATTTAGATAACGGGAATTAATAAACATTGGGGGTTTGGGTGCAGCAAATTTTGAGAGTATTGTAATGCCCTACTCGTATGCACAAATACTTTTTCTTTTCCCGAGGGCTTCCGGATGTTTGCTTTGCAAACATACTGCGCTTTTTGCCATCTGGCAAAATTGCGTCTTTTGTGTAAAAAGAAAAGGCTCATTCGAACATATCTCCGACAGATTCCAGCCCGCTGAGAGGCACGTTTGAGGAGTTTGGGTCAGACGAAATTCCCCCAACGCCCGGCAGGGGACTGTCCCCAAGTCCGCCAAGCCCGCTGGCTGCCGCCTGTGCCTCAGCGCTTTTTATTTCAAATGAGACGAATAATTGCGCCTTGCAGCTTGGGCAGGTGAGTGAAATATCCACTGAATTGATTTCCAATGGAGTCTCAATATTTATTTCATTCTGGCTGCCGCAGCGGCATTTGATGAGTTTTTTCATGTGACTACCCCATGCATATCTAATCAGATTCACTTTAAAAGCTTTAACCGCATTTTTTTCCCAATACTTCGGGGTGATTTGTTTGGCAAAGGCAACGGGAAACTGCCCGAATGGGCTGAACATAAAGCGAATGTCAATCGCGCTGATTCTTTCGGCAGTGTTCGGAGTGTTCTGCGCCTGGGGCGCGGCGTCGGTTCAAATTCCAGGGCTTGTCGTCACCTATGCGGTTTTGCTCGCAACCTTCTACAATCGCCTGCTGATTGGCCTTGTGATAGGTCTGGCTGGCAGCATTCACCTGATTAAGGGCGAGCTTGCAAATGCTGCGCTCAGGGGCGCAATATCAGGCGTTCTCGTCAGCCTTGCGCTGGCTACCTATGGCGGGCTGTCTGGGCTGCCGCTGGTGGCATTCGGCCTCGTATACGGGATAATAACTGACGTGGCTGCCACGAAATACGGATGAAAAGCCAGGGCTGAATCAGGTCATTCAACCGTAACGCTTTTTGCCAAATTCCTCGGCCTGTCCGGGTCCTTGCCATTTGCCACTGCAATGTAATAGGCGAGCATCTGCATGGGCACTATGTAAACCATGGGCGCATAAATCGCCTCCACCGCAGGCATCCTGATTAACCTTGCTTTTGGAATCTCCTGCTCCGAGACGGCAATTCCCTTGCCCTTGCGTGCCATGCACTCCTCAAGGTTGTTCACAGTTTTCTGGAAGGTTTCATCCTTGGGCGCGATTGCTATGACTGGTATCCCGTCGCTTATCAGGCTGAGGGGCCCGTGCTTCAGTTCCCCCGCGGCATAGCTCTCTGCATGCTTGTAAGTGATTTCCTTGAGCTTCAGCGCCGCCTCCATGGCAATCGGGTAGGCAATGCCCCTGCCAATGAAAAAGAAGTGCTCCTCATCCTTCATCTCCTGGGCGAGCTTTTTGTATTCGCTTTCTTTTGTGAGCACATCCTCAATGACATTTGCAACTTCCTCAAGCCCGCCTTTCTTTCCGATGCATTCAAATGCAATCCTATAGAGCACAGTTAATTGGGCAATGAACGTCTTGGTAGCCACCACGGAAATCTCAGGCCCTGCATAAAGGAGGCAGGTTGCGTCAGCCAGCCTGTCAAGCGAGCTGCCTATCACATTTGTCACGGCGATTATTTTCGCGCCGTTTGCCTTTGCGATTTTCACAGCATTGAGCGTATCCGCGGTCTCGCCTGATTGGGAGATGGCAATTGCCACGGTGCCCTGCGATGAGCAATTAGTATAGGGGTATTCCGAGGCAATGTAAGCGCTTACTTTTTTGTGTGTCAATCCTTTCATGATATATTGGAAGACAAGCCCTGCGTGGTAGGATGTGCCGCAGGCAACAACTTCGATTTCTGTTGCGTTTTTCACAAATTCAACCGCGGCCCTGATATCGCTTTTGAGCGCGTTCCTCACGGCAATGCCCTGCTCGTGGATTTCCTTTAGCATGAAATGGGCATAGCCGCCCTTCTGCGCCATGTCATAGGTCCAGTCAATGGTGCGCACCTTCCGCTCCACGCCATTTTTCGCATGTGCATTGTAGATTTCGTATCTGCCATCCTGCGCTTTCACTATGTCGCCGTCCTCAAGAATCACGACCTTGTTGGTATGCGCCAAAACAGCAGGCACGTCGCTGGCAAATATCAGCTCGTCCTTTGCAATGCCTATTATCAGGGGGCTGCTCTCCCTTATGGCATAGAGCGCGTTGTCATGCGCGCTTATGGCTAAAATAGCAAACGAGCCCTTGAGCTTTTTGTGGAGCTCCTTTAGGGCTGCAAACAAATCCTTCTTGCCCTCAAGCAGATGCGCAATGCACTCGGTATCTGTCTCAGAGATGAATTTGTGTTTTTGCGATTTGAGCTCATCTCTGAGTTCAGTATAATTTTCAATAATTCCGTTGTGCACGATTGCAACAGTTTTCGTGCAGTCAAAGTGTGGGTGGGCGTTCTCATCGCTCGGCGCGCCGTGGGTCGCCCATCTGGTATGGCCTATCCCCCCGGTGCCGGCCACATTCTCAAAGAGCTTTTTGCCAATGAGGCTGTCTATCTTGCCCTCGGCCTTGCGGATTTCAAGCTTTCCGCTGTGCGCCACTGCTATGCCTGCCGAGTCGTAGCCCCTGTATTCAAGGCTCTTCAGCCCGGCGATGATAAGCTCGCAGGCATCCTTATTCCCGATGTATCCTATTATTCCACACATAATATGTCCTCAGGTCTTAACTGGTCTTAATGGTCTTCACTTATACCTTTCTTTTCCCCAGGGGCTTTTCTTTCTGTGAAATCGACAGCTTTGCTGTCGAGCTTTTCGCTTTAGCGAAATCAAAGAAAAGGGACTGTCTTGAGGTCTTGTTGTCTCCATTCATTTTACAATTTCTCCAATGGCATAAGTTCTCATTATTTTTGTAATCTTGATGTTCACGCTTTCTTTTGCTTTGGCTCCTTTGATGAAAATAGGCACGCCTTCAACATTGGCAATGCCCTCCCCTTTCCTGTTGGCGCCCAGGATTTCAACCGTGTATTTCTCGCCCTCGGCGATGTTCGTAATTGGCATGGTTAGAATTTAGTTTGGCGGTTTAATAAGGATGGCGGTTTAAATCGGTGGCTGCGAATATAAAATAACTTTGCTTAATTAACATTGTATGACTTTCATAAACATCTTGAAAGCAAGCGCAAAATCATTTTTGATTACGATAGGCTTATTCATAGCAATTTATCGTGAAGTTGGCAGAATACCCCGCCCTTCGGGCGGGGATGAATGCCAAGCGCCAACTTCACGAGAATTCAAGGACAACAGTCCTTGAGATTTTCGCTATCAAGCGAAAACTGGATTTCCGAATGAGCCTTCATACCCTGCACATTGTGCAGGGTCTCTCGCATCAGCGAGAGAGGCTCTTCGGAAAATCTGATTCGTTATTTAACGTAGGTTATAGGC